>NZ_JBSGXP010000026.1:0-64610 GCF_053610105.1 Kitasatospora sp. NPDC054939
CCGGGCACCCGATCGGGTGCCCGGCCTCCGCCGTACTCATGTCCCCCCTGTGCGCCGGAGGCGGCCGAGCCGCTGCCCGCGCACGGGTGTCAGCACACTGCCGCCTGCGCCCGGGTCCGCGCTCCACCGCCCGCACGGGGGTGTCAGCACCGGAGCCGGTGTCAGCGCCGGCGCTCGCGGGCGGCCGTCAGTCGGCCGCGGACGGCCGCGTGGACCTCGGCCTCCTCCGCCGGGTCGGCGGCGAGACGCCGCAGGCGCTCCAGCACGCGGGCGTCGCCGGTGGTGGCGACATGCCGGGCGGCGAGCTCCCTGGTCGACTCCTCGCAGTCCCAGAGGCACTCGACGGCCGGGCCCTCGGGGAAGTGCACATCGGTGGCGGCGAGCGCCCTGGCGGCGCGCCCGCGCAGTTCGGACGAGGCGGCCTCGCCGTAGATGTGGCGCAGGACGGGGACGGCTCCGGCGGCGGCCAGCCGCCCCGCACCGTCGACCAGCGTCCCGAGTCCGGCGCCGCTGGCCCCGCGCACCGAGACCCAGCGGCGCAGCCCGTCGACGACCAGCGGCGCGTCGCCGGGTTCGCCGGCGTCGGCGAGCAGCTGGACGGCGGCCTCGCCGAGGGCGCTGTCGGCGCCGCCGGTGTCGGGGTCCGCCCAGCGGCGGGCGTGGGCGAGGGCCTCCGGGCCGCGCATCCGGCCGAGCAGTTCCAGGGCGGAACGCACGATCCGGTCGTCGACGTCGGCGGCGGCGGCCTCGATCAGCTCGGCGGCCGCGGGGTCGCGGCGGTCGACCAGGTGGCGCAAGGCGGCCCGGCGGGCACCGGGCAGGCCGGTGCGGGCTGCGTCCAGCAGGACCGGGCGGTCCTCCGGGCGGACGACGGCGGCGAGGCAGCGGGCTGCGGCGGCGGCCCGGCGGTCGCCCGCGTCGGGGCCGTCGCCGTCGGACTGGCCGTGGCCGGAGCCGCGGTCTGGACGGTCGGTCTGCGAGAAAGCGCCGGCGCCGAGGTTGCCGAGGTCGCCCTGGTCGGCCCAGGCGAGCACGTCGGCGGTGCTCCAGCCCGGGGTGACGCCGCTGCGGTTCAGCTGGCGCTGCCAGAGGTCGAAGGGTGACTGCTCGCTCGCCGCGGCGACCCGCGGGTGGTACGCGGCCCACAGCCGCCAGGGCCGGGGCTCGTACGCACCGCGGATGGTGGTGCGCAGCTCGGCGTCGCCCTCGGGGCCGGGTGGGAAGCGGTCGAGTACGGCAGTACCGAGGAGCAGCAGGCCGCGGTCGTCGTCGCGCAGCGCCAGCTCGTCCAGGGCCCAGGACCAGTTGGTGCCGGTGGCGGCGTACTCGCGCAGCATCAGCAGCGCGTCGCGCCGGCCGTAGGCGGCGAGGTGGCCGAGGACGGAGAGGGCGAGCCCGGTGCGGCTCTCGTCGTGCTCGACGAGGTCGGCCGGGGAGTGGAGGTGGTCCTCGATCCCGTCGAGGGGGGCCTCCAGTTCCATGTACAGGCGCGCGTAGTAGAGGGAGCGGTTCTCGACCTGCCAATCGGCTCTCGGGTCGCTGGTGACGCACTCCTCCAGGGCGGCGATGGCCTCGGTGCGGTCGGCGGCCAGCGCATGGAGCTGCCCGTCACCGCGGCCTCGCTGCAGGAGGCCGAGGAGGCTGGCACTGGGTGCTATCACTGGCTCGAACATGAGGTCAGCATCCGTTGCGGCGGTCGTAGTGGCAACGGGATTTCCGTCGCCGGGGTCTCTGGTCAGGTACTGCGGGTGGGCGCCCGGGCGCCGGAATCACCGAAGGTTACCGCCTGAATGGCCCCGCCGCACACAGGGCGATCGGCCCTCCCGCCCCATTGGCATATGCCACGGGAATTCTGCAAGGATCTGTTCAAATCCCCCACGGGGAGGATGCGGCTGTGCGACAGTCGTCTCACAGCCCCCCGCCCCCGGCCCCGTTGGACCCGATATGAGCCTGCCCTCCCCCGCCGCCCGGCCCCCGGGCACCGCCGCGGAGGCGGGCGCGGCCGGACGGGCCGACGCCTCCGGGACGACCGACACCCGTCCGGCCCCCGCGGCCGCCGCCGGGTCGGTGCCCGGCCCGGACAGCGCCGCGGACGGCGACACGAACGGCGCCCCGGACGACGAGGGCGACCCCGAGAACCCCGCCACCCCTCACGACCCTGCGACCGACCGCTGCCCCGCTCCCGTTCCGGTCCCCGCCCCCGGCACGACCGGGACCGCCGAATGGGACCTGCTGACCGACCACGTCCACTGGTCGCCCGAGATCTTCCGCCTGCTCGGCTGTGATCCCGGCCTGGGCCCGCTCAGCCTCGACCGCCTGCCCGACCGGCTCGCCGAGGCGGACCGCCCGCAGCTGCGCCGGATGATGACCGACGCGCTGGTGCACGGCCGCAGCCCGGCGGGGCTGGTCGAGGTGCACGGACTCGGCGCGGTGGAGTGCGAGGGCGAGCCCGTACTCGGTACGGACGGCACGGTGACCGCCCTGCGGATGCGGCTGCGCGCGGCCTGACGCCGTCCGGAACCACAACCGGGCACGAGCGAGCCCGTACCCGAACGACGCGCGAACGAATGACGCCGAACGAACGACGCGCGAACGAACCAGTCCGTACAACCGTGCCCGTAGGGCCCGGGGCCCCAAGGACCGGACTGCAAGGACCGGACCACGAAGGCCGGACCACGAAGGCCGGGCCGCGGAGGCCCGGGGCTCAGGCGAGCTTCGGGCGGTTCTTCGAATCCGCCACCCGCAGCTCGCGCCCCAGCTCGGCGCGCAGCTCGTCGACCTGCGGCAGGCCCCGGTAGCGGGCGGTCAGCCGGTACATCTCGCGCAGGCGGTCCCAGGTGCGGTGCGAGGAGTTCTGGCCGATCAGGTTCATCACCATCTTGGTCTGGAACGCCGCCGCGTCCGGCTCGCCGGTCTGCCAGTGCACCGAGGCGAGGGTGATCCGGTCGAACAGCGCGGAGCGCAGCTGCCCGGTGCCCTCCCGCAGCCTGATGACCTGCTCCGCGCACCGGCCCGCCTGCCGGGCCGCGCCCGGGTCGTGCTCGGCGAGGGTGCGCAGCACCAGGGCCTGCATGCCGCGGAGCTCGGCCTCGTCGAAGACCTGCATCCAGGACGGGGTGGGCTCGGTGTTCTCCTCGGCGAAGAGGTCCTCGGCCTCGCCGAGCAGCCGCCGGGTCTCCTGGGCGTGGCCGATCGAGGCGTGCGCCCAGGCCTCCACGGTGTTCAGCATGGCCCGGGTTCTGGGCAGCGCCCGGGCGGTGCCGCCGGCCCTGGCGGCCGACATCAGGTCGAGCGCCTCGTCGGCCCGGCCGAGGTGCACCATCTGGCGCGCCGCCCGGGAGATGGCCTCGCCGGCCCGGGGGCGGTCCCCGGCCTCCTTGGCGGCCTCGGCGGCGATCACGAAGTACTTCTGGGCGGTCGGTTCCAGGCCGACGTCGTGCGACATCCAGCCGGCGAGCACGGCGAGGTTGGCGGCGACCATCCACAACCGCTGTTCGACCGCCGGGCTGTGGCGGTGCGTCAGCAGGCCGCCGACCTCGTTGAGCTGGCCGACCACGGCCTTGCGCTGGAGGCCGCCGCCGCGGGCGGCGTCCCAGGCCCGGAACACCTCCACCGAGCGCTCCAGCGCCTCGACCTCGTCGAGGCCGACCGGGCCGGCGTCGTACACGTCCACCACCGGGCGGGCACCGCCCTGGGTGAGCACCTGCCTGGGGCCGGGCACGGAGGCCGCGTGGGCGACCGCGTCCCCGCCGAGCCAGCCCTTCAGGGAGTCGGCGATCGCCGCCCCGGCCGTGAGCGCGGCGCCCGCGCCCACCAATCCACGTCGGTTGAGCATGAGGTCCATTCCCGTGAACTCGGTGAGGACCGCGGCCGTCCGATCCGGCTCCCAGAGCACTGAGGGGGGCTGCGCCGCCCCGGACCTGGTGGGCCGGTGTCGTTCCAGACCGAGGTCCTCAGTGGTGACGACACGGCCGAGCCGCTCCGTGAACACGGCCGCCAGCACCCTCGGCACCGGATCGCGGGGGATCTCCCCCTGCTCGATCCAGCGCCGGACCCGCGAGGTGTCGGTGGAGAGCTGCTGCTGCCCCATCGCGGCACCGCGCCGGTTGACCAGCCGTGCGAGCTCGCCCTTGGACCATCCGGTCAGGACGAACAGATCGGCGAGTCGGGTGTTGGGTCCCTTGCTCAAGTGAAGCCCCCAGGTTCCTCGGCTGCTTCGAAACTAGCGCTCCGTCATGTGCCAGGCGAGCATTCGCCAGGCTTCGCCAGGGCTCGCCACATTACGTACCAGTGCCGTCCGGGTGTGATGTAGAGGTGCGCCACCTCGCCCCTCGGGTCGGGAGGCGCCCCACGGCGGCACCGGGGTACTCCCCCGGACGTGTCGGGGGGCGTTCCCGGTCCTCACCCGAGGGGGTGGCGCGGCCGGGTGGCGCGGGGGCGCCGGGCACGGCCACGGCAGTCCGGCCGCCGCATTCCCCAGGGTGCGGCGGCTCCGGACGGCCGCAGCAGGGGTGAAGGCCCCGCGTCCGTGCCCGGCGCTCGCGCTCCACCCGTTCGCACCGATCAGGGCCGCCACCGCGCCAGGAGCACCGCGGACCGGCCCCGCCCCCCGCCCCAGGGGGCAGCCCGTCGACGGACCAGGAAGGGACCACCCTCACCCCATGTACCCCTCAGCGACCTCCCCCGCGGCAGCTTCGCCCCGCACCGCGCTGCGCCCCCCCACCGCAGCCGCCGGCCGTCCGGGCCCCAAGCAGCCGCCGCAGAGCCGCCCCGCGGCGCCGCACGGCACCGACGGCCGGAGCACGGACGCGCGGGGCCAGGCCGGTCGTACGGCGCTGGGGCTGCGCACCGCCGAGCCGACCGCGTTCGGCGTACCCCGCTTCGCCACCCCGCGCCAGGGGGCCGTCCGCCCGGGCATCGTCCGACCGGGGGCCGTCCCCCCCGGCGCGGCGCACCCCGGCGTCGGCCGGACCGGACCGGAGCGGCTGCGCGGACCGCAGCGGCCCGGCCAGACCGGCGGCCCCGAGCGGATCGACCCGGCCGCCCTGCAGACGCCGGCCGTGCGGGCCGCGCTCGCCGGGGTCGCGCGGATATGCCCCGCGTTCACGCCGCGCCAGGTGCTGCGGGAGGGCAGCCGCCACATCCTGGTCGCGGGCACCATCGGGCGTGCCCCGGTGGTCGCCAAGTGCCTCGCCCCGCAGGCGTCCCGGGCCGAGTACTTCGAGCAGCTGGTCGCCGACTTCCACCACGAGGTGGCGGTCTACCGCGCGTTCGTCCGGCACCGTCCGCCAGTGCGGCTGCCCCGGCTGGTCGCCGCCGACCACGACCGCTGCGTGCTGGTGATGGAGCGGGTGCCCGGCCGGCCGGCCGCCCGGGAGCGCCACCCGGTCAACGCCCCCACCCCGGGCGAGATCCGCGCGGTGCTCGGCTCATTGCGCACGCTCAACCTGTGGCGCCCCCCGACCGAGGTGTTCCAGCCGCGCCTGGACTACGGCCTGGAGATCGCCCGCTACCACTCGGTCGGCCAGCTGACCGACCGGGACGCCGGCGACCTGCGCGGGCTGCTGCACGGCCTGTCGCAGACCCCGCTGCAGCTCAACCACGGGGACGCGCTGCTCAGCAACGTGCTGCTGGCGCCGTCCGGGCCGGTGCTGGTCGACTGGGAGCAGGCCGGCTGGTACCTGCCGGGCTACGACCTCGCGGTGCTGTGGAGCGTGCTGTCCGGCGACACCGCGGCCCGCCGCCAGATCAGCCAGCTCGCCCAGAGCGGCGGCACCCTCGCCCGGGACGCCTTCCTGGTCAACCTGGTGCTGGTGCTGATGCGGGAGATCCGGCTGTACGACGTGCCGGGCGCCGGCGAGGAGCAGCGGATCATGATCCGCCGGCTGTACGACGACGCCGCGCTGGCCCGCCGGGCGGTCCGCGCTGCCGTCGGCACCCGCTGATCCGGGGCCCGCTGATCCGGGGCCCGGGGCTGATCGGGGGCCCGGCGGTCCCCGGAGATCCGGCGGTCCCGCGGTCCCCAGGGGCAGAGCGGTCGGTGGGCCGGTGGGCCGGTCGTTCGCCGCGGGGTCAGCGCTGGGTGCCGCGCTCCAGGGCGGCCCGGCCGGCGGCGTCGAGGACGGCCTCGTCCGGCGCGGAGTGCACCCGGCTGCTGAGCACGTCGCGCAGGTAGCGCTCCAGCGGGTGGCGCCGGCTCAGGCCGGGGTTGCCGGTGAGCGCGACGGCCTGCTGCACGGCGGCCGTCGCGGCGCGCGCGGCGAGCAGGTGGGCGGGGCCGGTCCGGGCGACGGCGTCCGGTTCGACCGCGTCCACCCGGGGGGCCAGGCCGTGGACGAGCTCCTCGGCGCCGATCAGCTGGGCCTCGATCTCGCCGAGCGCACAGCGGTAGCGGGGCAGGGTGCCGAGCGGCTCGGTGAGGTTGGCCGGGGTCCGCTGGTTGAGGAAGCGGACCAGCCAGTCCTGGGCCGAGCGGGCCACCCCGACGGAGACCGCGGCGAGTGCGAGGTCCCGCCAGGCGCGGGTGAGTTCGGCGGCGGGCACGGCCGGGGCGCCGTCGGCCGGGGCCGGGCCGCCCCGCCGGGAGCCGGCGGGTCCGCTGCGGGCGGTGGCCGGGCCGCCGAGCCCGAGCGCCAGTTCGGCTGGGACCCGGACGTCCGCCAGCACCACGTCGTGGCTGGCGCTGGCACGCAGGCCGAGCTGGTCCCAGGTCGGGTCCACCTCGACGCCCTCGCTCTCGCCGCGCACCAGGAACGTGCCGACCCGGGGCACCGGTTCGTCGGTCCGCGCGGTCACCGCCATCCAGGCGAGCGCCTCGGCGCCGGCGCAGTACGTCTTTCGGCCAGTCAGCAGCCAGCCGTCGCCGTCCCGTCGGGCGATCGTGGCGGGGAGTCCGCCGTGCCCGCCCGGCTCGGCGGCGAGCGTGTTCACCAGGGCCGGACCGCGCCGGGACTCGGCGAGCAGCCGCCGGTAGCCGGCGGTCGGCCAGAACGCCACCCGGGCCTGCTCGGCGTGCTGGAGCAGGGTGAACGCGGTGAGCACGGCCACCGAGGCGTCGCCGCGGCCGAGTTGGCCGAGCACCCGGACGGTGTCGGCCAGCGTGCCGCCGGGGCCCCCGTACCGCCGGTCGACGGTAAGCGTGAGCAGTCCGGCCTCGTGCACCGCCTCGATGCCCTGGTACGGGAAGGTCGCGTCCCGGTCGTGCTCCTCGGCGCGGGCCGCGAGCAGGTCGACCACCCGGGGCAGGCCGGCCAGGGCGGCGGCGACGGGCGAGGGTTCGACGGCGGTCGTGCTGGTCATGGGGAGGTGCCTCCGGGCGGCAGCGTGGCTCGGCAACTGCGGGCGGCACGCCGGTACGGGCGTGCGGGACCGGTCGGCGGCCCGGAGGTGCTCGGTGCACGGCCCGGAGCGGCCCGGCCCTGGGGCCGACCGCGTACCGCCTCGGGGACGGATCCCCTCAGCGACCCGGACACACCGCGCTGGCGGTTCGCCGCAGGTCGAGGTAACTGCGGCGGGTCAGCAGCGGGAGACGGCACGACATGTTCGCGACTGTACGAAGCAGTGATCGAAACCGTCAAGCAGCGCCCGGGGAGCGGTACCGGCCGGACCGGTCGTACCGGAACCGGCGCCGCCGGTACGGTACGGCTGCGACCTGCACGGGCCCGGTTCCGGACCCGCCCGACCGGGCTGCGCACCGTCCGCGGAACTGGCCGGAAGCGGCCGGTCCGGAACCGGAATCAGCCCTGCTGGAACATGTCCGCCGGAAGCGGCTTGAGCAGCTGGTAGAGGTCGTCCGAAATCGGCCGGTCCCAGGAGGCGATGGTGACCTGGACGCCGTCGCTGCGCCCGAACTGGGAGCAGAACACCCGCTCCTCGCTCACCTTGACCTTCTTCACGATCAGCAGGTCGTCCCCGAGCATGACCGGGAAGTCCTCGGCCGAGACGAACTCGACCGGTTCCTCGTTCTCCAGCGCGGCCAGCAGCTGCCGGATCTCGAACGGGACGCTGTCACCGCTGTCGCGGGCCGGCGAGCCCTCCGGCAGGTTGCCGATGAACATCGCCGGGCCTCTGCCGCCGAACAGGTCGTAGCGCAGGAAAATGCCCTGGCAGGAGCCGTCCGGGCCGGTCATCATGGCTGCACCGAAGTCGCCGGGCCAGTCGCCCGGATCCATCGCGAGCACGTCGAAGTCCGGGCCGGTGGGCTGTCCGGAGCGACGGCGGAGAAAAGACATGGGAACATCGTACGTGCCCGGCACACCGCCTTCGCGGGGTGGGTCGGGCGGTGGTCGGTGATCCACGCTCAGAGACCAATGTTGACTCTGAGCAACCGTCCGGGCTACGTTCGGTTCAGCACGACAGCCGTTCTGGGTCTCACCCTCCGGGGGGACGGCATGTCGCAACGCGGCCCTACACGCGTTTCCCTCACTGTGCACATTGTCGTGCCGAACCGCCGAGCACCCAGCTTCGTCGTCCGCACACCGCACAGCACACACACAAGCCAACAGTTCACATGTCACAGAGCAAGGTCCGCGGGGCCCCGGCCCGTCGCACTCGCGGACCTGCTCGGGACGCCGCCGCGTGGGGGCGTGCGGGTCCCGAGCAACGGCACCGGCTCCGAGTCGCTCTCGGTTTCGGCGCCACCCTCCCGGCGACTGCCGGCCCCATTCGTGGGGTCGGGACCGGCCGACGCACCCCGGTGCGCAGGGGATTACTGGGAGGAGGTCCGGCAGCACTGCCGGGCCGCACAGCAGGCGCCGTGTCTGGCCGCGTGGGGGCGGTGGGCACGGCGTCTGCCTGTGCTCATACTGTGAGCTGCGTTTGTCCAGCAGTCAACAGAAATCCTGACGGGTCACGCTCAATCGTGATCTGACCGCAAGCGTCCCGAAACGGACAGGCCCGAAAGCGGGTCCCGGACGGGACCCGCTCGGCCGAACGGGTGGCGACACCGGGCCGGCACACGGCCCGGCCGACACCCTCAGGTCAGGTCGAACTCGCCGTCCCGCGCCCCGAGGACGAACGCCCGCCACTCCCCCGGGGTGAAGACCAGAACCGGCCCGTCCTCCTGGCGCCCGTCCCGCATCCCGATGTAGCCGTCCACGAAGGCGATCTGCACGTCGCCGACGCCCTGGCTGCTGCACAGCCACTCGGCACCGGTGAAGTCGACCCTCGGCTTCCCGTTCGCCGCCGGCTGCTGGATCCCCCCGGCCGTGCCCACGGACTGCGCTCCCCCGGCCGTCCCCGTGGACTGCGGCCCCACGGACTGCGCTCCTAGGGTCTGCGCTCCCACGGTCTGCGCGACGGACTCCCCGGCCGTCTCCACGTTCGTCACTGCGGCTCTCCTCCCGACGTCCTGTCGACAGCCAGCCTAGTCACACCGCCGCCCCTGGTCGGCGGAGTTGACGAGGACTCCGCCCGCCCGTACCGAACCGCGCCCGACCCGCCCCGCCGGGCGCCCCGCTGTGCTAGGGCGTGTCCGGGGCGCGCGCCAGGGCCTGTCCGGGGGCCGGACGGGGCCCACGGCGCGTCGCGCGTCCTGCGGCTCGGGGCGGCGGACAACTGCCAGAGTGTGGGAAGCCCCGACCGAACGCCCCCAGGAGCAGCCGATGAGCCGCCGGGACGGCACCCGCGCCGATGTCATCCCCATCTCCGACGCGCCCTCCGCCCACCCCCCGGCGCCCCGCACCCCGCCCGGCCGCACCCCGCTGCCCCGCCCCACCCCCGGCCGGCCGCCCGCGCACGGCCGGGTCGGCGTCGTGCTGGTCTCGCACAGCCAGGAGCTGGCCGCCGCCGTCGGCGCGCTGGCGATCACCCTGGCCTCCTCCGACTCCCCCGCCCCCGTGGTCGGCACCGGCGGCACCCTGGGGGACGGCCCCGGCATCAGCGCCGTCCTGGTGGCCGCCGCCACCCGCCGGGTCGACCAGGGCCACGGCGTGGTGATCCTCGCCGACCTGGGCAGCGCCGTCGGCACCGTACGGGCCCTGCTGGCAGACGCGGACGAGCACGGACTGCCGTTCCCCGTGCGCTTCGCCGACGCGCCGTTCGTCGAGGGCGCGGTGGCCGCCGTCGCCACCGCCACCGCCGGCGGCGACCTCGCGGCCGTCCTGGACGCCGCCGAGGAGGCCTACCGGCACCGCAAGGACTGAACCGCGCACCGGACGCCCGACGGGCGGGACCCGGGCCCTCGGACGGCAGCCGAGGTGCCCGGCAGTCGACATGCCCGGCGGCCGGGTGGCCGGCCTCCGCGACTTCTTCACCGTTCCGGCCCACGGCCGGTGACCGCCCGGCTACGATCGGCGCTGGACGGGCCGCGGGGCCCGCCGCTCGGAGGGGGGATCCTCAGGCATGCGCGTGGTCGTCACCGGCGGAGCCGGGTTCATCGGGGCCAACCTCGTCCGGGCGCTGCTCGCCAGCCCCGAGGTCGACCAGGTCCGCGTCGTCGACAACCTCTCCACCGGCCGCAAGGCCAACCTGGCGGGCACCGACGCCGTGCTGTTCGAGGGCAGCATCCTCGAACCCGGCCTGCTCGACGAGGCGTTCACCGGTGCCGACGCGGTCGTCCACCTCGCCGCACTGCCCTCCGTCCCGCGCTCGGTCGCCGACCCGCTGGCCAGCCACCACGCCAACGCCACCGGCACCCTGGAGGTCCTGGAGGCGGCCCGGCGCGCCGGCGGCCTGTACGTCGCGGCGGCCTCGTCGTCCTCGGTGTACGGCGCCAACCGCGAACTACCCAAGCGCGAGACCATGCGGACGGCCCCGATGAGCCCGTACGCCGTCAGCAAGCTGGCCACCGAGGCGTACCTGGCCGCCTACCACCACTGCTACGGCCTCGGCGTGCTGCCGCTGCGGTTCTTCAACGTCTTCGGCCCGCTGCAGCCCGCCGGGCACGCCTACGCCGCCGTGGTGCCCGCGTTCCTGGACGCGGCCCTGGACGGACGCCCGCTCACGGTGCACGGGGACGGCGGCCAGAGCCGCGACTTCACCTACGTCGGGACGGTCACCCAGGTGATCACCCAGGCCGTGCTGCGCCGGGTGGTCCACCCCGATCCGGTCAACCTGGCCTTCGGCACCCGCACCACCCTGCTGGAGCTCGTCGGCGAGCTGGAGTCGGTGCTGGACCGCCCGCTGGAGGTCGCCCACACCGAACCGCGGTCCGGCGACGTCCGGGACTCCCAGGCGGACAACTCCCGGCTGCGCGAACTGTTCCCGGACGTCGTTCCGGTGCCGCTGCGGCTGGGGCTGGAGCAGACCGCGGAGTGGTTCGGCACGCTCTGAGGCGGGTGGCGGGGGCGGCGGCGTCCGGGCGGCGGCGTCCGGGCGTCGGCGGGGCCGGCCGGGGCCGTCAGGCGCTGACTGCGCCTGCCCAGTCGAACACCGCCGGGCCCTCCGCCTCCAGCGCCTGCCGGAGCCAGCGGTGCTCGGTCCCGTCCATCGGCGGCAGCTCGTCCAGCGCGAACCAGCCCACGTCCAGCGTCTCGTCGTCGTTCACCCGGGCCGCGCCGCCGACCGCCCGGCAGCGGAAGATCAGCACCAGGTACTGGGTCACGTCCCCGTTCGGATAGGTGACCTCGGGCGAGACGGCGACCGAGGCGAGCAGCTCCGGCTCCACCAGCACCCCGGTCTCCTCCAGGCACTCGCGGACGGCCCCGTCGGCCGGCTGCTCACCGGGTTCGATGATGCCGCCCGGCAGCGCCCAGCGGCCGTCGTCGGCGCGCTGGACGAGCAGCACCCGGCCGTCCTCGAAGACGGCCGGGACTGCGGCACTGAGCCAGAGCGGACGGGTGCCCACGACGGAGCGGAGTTCGGCGAGGAACGCGGGAATGGCCATGCCCGCGACCCTAGTCGACGCGGGATGCGCCGTCCGGCGGATGGTCCGTGGGGTGGTGGGGGCCCGCCGGGTGGTCCGTCGCGCGGCGGGAGTCCGGCGAGCGGCGGGCCAGGGGGCGGGCCGGGGAGCCGACCACCACCTCGCCCGGTGGGACGTCCCTGGTCACCACGGCCGCCGCGCCCACGAACCCGCCCGCGCCGACCTTCCGGCCCTGCAGCACCACCGCGTTGCTGCCGACGGTCGCCCCGTCCGCGAGCAGCACGGCACCCGACACGTTGCCGCCCGGATAGACCGTCACCCGCTCGCCCAGGACGCTGTCGTGCCCGACCGTCGCGTTGTAGTGCACCTGGCTGTGCGCCCCCAGGCGTACGCTGCTCGACACATACGCGCCCCCCATCACCAGGCAGCCCGGCCCGAGGACGGTGTCCGGCGCGACGATCGCCCGGGGGTGCACCAGGGTCGCCGGCTCCGCCCCGAGGCCGTCCAGCAGCGCGGCCAGCCGCAGCCGGACGGCCGGATCGGCGATGCCCACCAGGTAGCGGGCCCCCGGCGGGATCGCGCCCGGCCGCCGGACCGGCAGCCCGCGCACCGTGGCGCCGTGCTGCCGGTCGTCGAGGAACCCCGCGACCGGGACCCCGGCCGCGAGCGCGGTGTCCAGCGCCTCGCGGCCGACGCCCCCCGCACCGGCGATCCAGAGTCCGGCCGGGCGGTCGGTGTGCCGATCGGCCTGCCGGTCGGTCTGCTCGCTGTGCTGCATGTTGGTGTGCTGAGTGTCGCTGTGCGGCGTGTCGGTCTGCTGCGCGGTCGGTCGTCGGGTGTTCAGGAGGCCTCCTCCACGGCGGCGGCCCGGACGGGCTTGGCCAGGCGCGGTGCAACGGCCTGGCGGGGCAGGGTGATCGTCGCACGGACGGCGGCCGCGGGTGCGGGTGCGGGTACGGCCACAGGAGGTACGGCCACCGGCGGTGCGGTGAGCGGTGCGGAGGCCGTGAGCGGCGCGGTGGCGACGGGTGCGGTGGCGACGGTCGCCATGGTGACGGGTGTGGTGCTCGCGGTGGCGGCGGCAGGGGCGTCCACGGGCTCGGTCGGCGCCGGGAAGCCCGGGTTGACGCCGCCGGCCGCGGTGATCCCGGTGGGGCGCAGCAGCACCTTCACCGTCAGGGCGAGGATGTGCAGGTCCACCAGGAGCGACCGGTGCTCGACGTACCAGAGGTCGAGCTCGATGCGCTCCGGCCAGGTGATCGAGTTGCGGCCCTGGACCTGGGCCCAGCCGGTGAGACCGGGGCGGACGTCGAGTCGGCCGCGCTGGCGGCGGGAGTAGTGGACGACCTGTTCGGGCAGGGTGGGCCGGGGTCCGATGACACCCATCTCGCCGCGCGCCACGTTCCACAGCTGCGGCAGCTCGTCCAGGCTGGTGCGGCGGAGCAGTTCACCGAGCCGGGTGATGCGGGGCGCGTCCGGCTCGTCGGGGAACCGTTTGTCCCGCATGGTACGGAACTTCAGGATCTGGAACTCGTTCCCGAACCGTCCGGTCCGGGTCTGACGGAAGAGCACCGGTCCGCCCATCGTGCAGCGGATCAGCAGGGCGATCACCAGGCCGAGCGGTACAGCGACGATCCCGGCCAGAACGGTGACCGCGAGGTCCCCCCCTCGCTTCATGACGGTCCTTCCCCCTGATGCGGGTGATGCGGTGTGGTGTGGGTGGGCTCAGCCGACCGTCCAGGGCAGACCCTTGGCGCGGGCGACGGCCGCGTAGGTCTCCAGCGAGACCCGGGCGACGGTGCGCTGGTCGAAGTGCGCCGTGGCGCGGAGCCGGGCTGCGGCACCGAGCCGTTCGCGCAGGCCGGGCTCGGTGAGGAGCCGGTCCAGCGCGCCGGTGAGGGCCCGGGCGTCCCCGGGCGGGGCGAGCAACAGGTGTTCGTGGTGGCTGCCGATCTCCCGGCAGCCGCGGATGTCGCTCAGCACCATCGGCAGGCCTGCGGCGGCGGCCTCCATGGCGGAGCGCGAGAACCCCTCCCGGTAGGAGGGAAGAACGAAGACGTCGAGGGCCGCGTAGACGGCGGGCATGTCGCTGCGGGCGCCGGGGAACTCCACGCCGGACTCGGCGCCGTGCGCGTCCGGCTTGTCGGGGTCGTCCGGGCCGATCCACACGAAACGGGCCTTGCCGGCCAGCGCCCGGGCCGCCTCGGCGTACTCCCGGATGCCCTTCTCGGCGACCCTGCGGCCGACCCCGCCGACCAGCAGCTCGTCCTCCCCCACCCCGAACTCGGCGCGCAGCCGGGCCCGGTCGCGCGCCCGGGCACCCGGGTCGACGGCGAACCGGGTCAGGTCGACGCCGTTGCCGACCACCCGCGAACGGCGGGCCGGTACGGCGCGGGCCAGGGTGCGGCGGTCCTCCCCGTTCTGGTACAGCTCGGCGTGCGAGAAGCGGCCCGCCAGCGCCTCGGCCCCGAGCACGAACGCCCGCTTGGCGAACGGGTCGTGGGCCTGCGCCCAGAGGCCGTGACAGGTGTTGACCACCACCGGTACCCCGGCGAGGCGCCCGATGATCCGGCCGAGGACCCCGGTCTTGGGATTGTGGGTGTGCAGGACGTCGGGCCGCAGGCGGTCGACCACGGCGAGCAGTTCACGGGCGGCGGCGGCATCGGCGCGCGGGTGCCAGGCCCTGGTGAGCGCGTGCAGCGGTTCGTGCCGGACGCCGATCGCCTCCAGCTGCTCCACGTACGGGCCGGGCGCGCTGATGCCGTACGTCTCGAAGCCGGCCTCCAGATCGACCTTCAACTCGGTGGCGAGGAGGAGGTGGAGGCTCATGTCGACGGTGGTGAGGTGGGCGACCCGCAGCCGGCGCCCACCGGGGCCGCGGAGGCGGGGCAGGACGGGGGGCTGGTGGTCGGGCTCGGGTTGGTGGTCGGGCGGCGCGGGTTGGTGGTCGGGCCTGGGTTCTTGGTCGGGCTGCTGGTGTCGGGCGGGCTGCTGGTCAGGCACGGGCACCCACCGCCTTCGCGGTCGCCACGATCCGGGCGTAGGCCCGTTCGGGTATCAGCCGGCCGTACAGCTTGGCGCGGTAGAAGTCGATCGGATCGGTGCGGCGGACCGGCACCCGGCGCAGCCGTACCGGGTCGCCGCCCGGGGTGTTGCGCCCGACCTCGCCGGTCACGGCGGTCCGGAAGCGGGAGCGCAGGGCCGGCTCCATGTGCGGTACCGGCACGCCCCAGGTGTAGGCGTAGTGGCGCGGGCGGACCCCGAGGTGCTCCTCGACGTCGTCGTTGCACGCGTCCAGTTCCGCGGTGGAGAGCAGTTCGGGACGGGCGTGGCTACGGGTGTGGTTGGCGACCGTGCAGAGGCCCGAGGCCGCCATCTCGCGCAACTGTTCCCAGCTGAGCCCCGGCGCCCCCGTGGTCTTCGCCGTCGACCCCTCCCAGCGCATCTCGCCGCCCACGTGCCCGCTCGCGAGGTACACGGTGAACGGCAGCCCGCGCTCGCGCAGCAACGGCCACGCGTTGTCGTAGACGTCGGCGAACCCGTCGTCGAAGGTCAGTACCACCCCGGGCGTGCGCCGCCCGGCGTCCAGCCGGTCGACGGCCTCGTCCAGCGAGACCACCCGGCCGGCCGGCAGTTCGGCCAACAGGTCCGCCTGGGCGGCGAAGTCGGCGGTCGCGACGTCCAGCTCGTCCGAGCTGCCGCCGCCGACCCGGTGGTAGATCAGGACCGTGGCGCCCTCTCCCGGTCGGTCCCCCACCCGGCTCGCCAGTCGGCGCTTCACCTGGGCACGGATCCCACCGGCAGCCCCGGGCGCGGCGGTGCCACTCATTGCTCCCCCTCTTCAGCGCCCTCCCCGGCGCCTTCAAGTGACCGCCTGTCCGGCGCAGTTGGCCCGTCGACCCGATGGGCCGGTGAGCCGTACCGGTACACCGGACGGGTATCGGACGCCAATCACAGTAGGGGGAACTGTGGGGCTGCTGCCCCGGAATTGTGAAAGATGCGCGGAGGAGTTCGGTGATGGGCCGAAAATCGGCCGATCTGACCGGGAGGGGCCGCCCGGGCGGTTCGCGGGCGGGGCGGGAGGGAGTGCGGACGGCGCCCGGGGCGGGAGGGAGAGGCGCCCGGGCGCGAGTGGTTCCGCGGGGGCGGGGCGGGCGGCGTGGTCAGGGCGGGGCAGCTGGGGGCGCCAGGCGGTGACCCGGGGTTCCGGGGCGTTCGGGTGCCCTGTGGTGCTCCGGGCTCCGGTGCTCCGGGCTCCGGTGCTCCGGGCTCCGGTGCTCCGGGCTCCGGGCTCCGGTGCTCCGGGCTCCGGTGCTCCGGGCTCCGGTGCTCCGGGCCGTATGGGGACTGCGTCTCAGAGCGCGGCGCCGCCGCGGTGGCGGAAGCGGGCGAACACGATCCGGCCGAGCAGCAGGACGCCCGTCGCCAGCGAACCGGCCACCGCCATCGCCCATGCGGGGCCGTCACTCTCCGGAACCGCGAAGGCCACCACGATGCCCAGCACGAGGCACGCCACGCCGATCACCGCGAGCGGGAGCTGGTGCGTGACCAGCCCGGCTCCGCTGCAGTAGTGGTGCCGGCGGGAGCGGTGGAGGTGGTGGTGGGAGTGATCACGTTCCGCATCTGCCATGAGACCCAAGGTACCCCGGGGCGGGCCCGCTGTCCTGTGTCCCCGGGCAGGTGGGACGGGTGGCCCGGGCAGGTGGGACGGGTGGCCCGGCGGGGCGGGGCGGGGTGGCCGGGAGGGGCGGGATGGGGCGGCCCGGGGGCGCAGGGGGAGCGCTGCGGGAGCGCGGGAGGCGGTGATTCCCTTCCCGCCAAAAATCCTCGTCGTCCCGTACAACCATCTACGGGGTGTATCGGTCTCCACTACATTGAGCGATCCAGGAGCCATCCGCGGTGCGGGTTGGGAGTCCCCGCCGCGGACCGGAGAACCCAGGGGGCGGAGCCGCCGCGCCCTGGTGTCGGAGGCGGGCCCCGTCCTCCGGCGGTACCGCCACGCCGCATCGGCGACCGAGGGGGAACCGTGCCGCAGTCCCATGCCATGAAGTCCCGTACCGTGCCGCAGTCCCATACGGCGCCGCAGCTCTCGTCCGTGCCGACGTCCACTCCGTCCGCGCCGGCGCGCGAGCCGGCGCACGGCCTGTACCGGGGCCCTGGGCGCAACCCGGGGCGCCCGGAGCCGGTCCGTACCGAGCCGACCCGTACTGAGCCGGTTCACCCCGAGCCGACCCGCGCCGAGCCGACCCGCGCCGACCCGGTTCACGCCGCCCCCGAGCAGGCGGCTGCCCCGGCGCGCGAGGGGACGCGCCGCGGGTCCGTCCGGCGCCAGGACTGGTTGCGGTTCGCGCCCGTCCAGCCGATCTTCCGGGCCCGGGCGGCGCAGCGGCTCGCCGTCCTCGCGTACCACGGGGTGACGGACCCGAACTCGTTCGGCGCCCAGCTGGACCGGCTGCGAAGACTCGCGACACCCGTCTCGCTGACCGCCGTCCAGCAGGCCGTCGCCGAACGCCGACCGCTGCCCGAACGCAGCGTCCTGGTGACCTTCGACGACGCCGACCGCAGTGTCCTCACCCATGCGCTCCCCGCCCTCAACGCCCGGGGCATCCCGGCCGCAGCCTTCGTGATCTCGGAACTGATCGGCACGGAGAAGCCGTTCTGGTGGCACGAGGCCGACTTCCTCGCCCGCCACGGCGGACGCGCCCGCTCGCTCGACTGCGGGCACCCCGGCCAGTTGCTGCGCCACCTGAAGGCACTGCCCGACCCGGACCGCCGCCGCAGCCTGCACGAGCTCAGGGTGAGCGCCGACCGCCGGCCGCCCCGGCAGGAACAGCTCACGCCCGCCGACCTGATCGCCCTGCGCGAGGGCGGCGTCGCCATCGGCAACCACACCCAGGGGCACCCCTGCCTGGGCCGGTGCGACGACGCCACGGTGCGCAGCGAGATCACCGGCGCCCACGAGGCGCTCACCCGCTGGCTGGGTGAACCGCCGAGCGCCTTCGCCTACCCCGACGGCGGACACGACCCGCGCGCCGAGGCCGTCCTGCAGGAGCTCGGGTACCGGCTCGGTTTCCTCTCCGACCACCGGCTCGGCCCGCGCCTCCCCGAGCACCCCCTCCAGATCAGCCGCCTCCAGGTCGACTCCACCACCAGCACCCACCGCTTCGACACCATCCTCTCCGGCCTCGAACCCGCCTACCGCCGTTGGCGCGGCCAGGCCGTGGCCTGAGGGAGCTGCCGGGCTTCGCCTCCTGACCCTGTTGTGCTGCACACGTTGATCGTTGATCGGTGATCGTTCTCGACCTTTTGTCTGCGCCACTGCTTGCCGATTGCTGACCGCTGTTGTCGCCCCGCTCGCCAGATCGCCCCTTAGACCGACCGGCAATTGGGGGGCGGCGTCGCGTCCCCGGGGCACGCACCTCGCCGGCTTGTCGTCAGTCGCCGATGGCCCCCAGCCTTCGGCCGGGAGGTGCCCCCACCGCATGGACTCCCTCCTCCGCACCGCCGATGCACGCACCCCGACGCCGCTCCTTCACCCACCCGCCAATTGCCGGTCGGTCTTAGATCGCCCCTTGTTCACGCGACCGCTCGACTTGTTCAGCACCGTTGCCGCCTTTGCGGCGTCCGCGGCCACCCTCCCGCCGGGCGCGCTCCCGGCGGTTCGTCGCTCCCCTGTGCGCCGGAAGTCGGACCAGCCGCCGGCTTCCGGCGCACAGGGTTGACGGTGCCGCTGTTATGTAGACCGGTCGACATAATCGGTCCCGAGGGGGGCGGGTGCTGAGTCTCTGGACCGGTCTACATATTCAGTTGGGCATGAGTCTCCTCTGTAGACCGGTCTGCATATCCGTGCTCAGGTCGGGCCGGCCACCGGTGCACGACAGTGAGCTCCCGTCGACGTACGAGCGCGCCCCGGGCGGCACCCCGACTCCGAACCTGCAGGCCGGCCCGAGCCAGTCACGCAAGACGTCCCACCGCCGACCGAACTGCCGGCCAGGCGCGCAGTGCAGCCGGGGCCGTCCGCGACGACGTCCCGTCGAGCCGGCACATCCCGCCCAAGGCGGTCGGCCGTCCACTCACACCCGTCCACCCGTCGGCCATGACATCCAACCGGGCCCGGCGCCCCGGGCTCGGACGGGCGTTCAACGGCGGACGGTCGATGCTGCCACCGACGAGGGCGGTGTCAGCCAGGGTTCCGCCGAGCACGGACGGCCGCACGGTGGCAACCGCCGCACCCACCGCGTGGCGGGTCGGCGCCCAGGGTTCGAACCACCCGCGCTCGGCGCAATGCGGTCGGGGCAACACGTCGACCAGCGGCTCCTCGGGTGCACAGCCCGATCAGCACCAGCGGAACCGGCGGACGCGGCCTGCGGTCGGCGAACAGGCCGTCCACCCGCCGGCAGCGCATCCCCCGCGTGTGGGCACCCCGACTTCCGAGAACAGTGCGAAGCCGGCAGGCGCCCGCGAGGGCTCGGTACAGACTCCATTCTCCCGATTCGCGTCCGGGTCGGGCAGGTGGGCCGACCGCGTCGACCAGGCCCCACCACCGCTGCGGCACCCCTTCGCCGCTCCGGACCGCCACCCCGAGGTCGCCCAGTAGCCGAGGGCCCTGGTCGGCGGTCGCGAGGGCGCCGCGGAACCACCCTCGACGGCGACACCCGGCCCACGCACGGGGCCTCGGCCGTCGCCCTCTCATCCACCAACTGCACTTGACCGGGTTCTCCGACCTGCCGCCCCAGATCAGGCCGCACCCGCCTCGAAGCACCCTCCCCCGTCGCCCAGACCCCGCTGCCAACGAGGTGCGCGCCCGGCCATTCAGGTCCCATGTAGACCGGTCTGCATATTTGGCTTCCCGGGTCTGGGCGGGCTACCGGACCTGCGGCCCGGCTCGACGCGTACACGGCGGCGGGGGTCGCCAACCGGAGACACACGGAGGGAGGAGGGCAGGCCGACACGGACGACGACTCAGCCCCGCCCGCGCCAGAAGTCGAACCCGCCGACTTCTCGCGGGCCACCCTGCCGCGGCACACCGCGCTGACGACCCGCTGCGCAGTGGGCAGTCGGGTGTCAAGCAGCCAGGGTCAGATCAGCGGCCTTGAGCGGTGGGCTGCCAGGTGAGAACGAGTGCGTCGTTGACGGTGGCCGCGCTGGGTTGCTGAGAGCCACCGAGGGCTGCATGGCTCAGTAGTGCTGGTGTACAGGCCTCCAAGGCGTGGGCGATGTCCTGGAGCATCGCGGTGACCGAGGGCCACTGGGGGAGGTCCAGGATCCCGGTCTCGCTGTCCCAGAGGTGTACCGCGCCGCGGGTGTCACCGGGGCGCAGGTCGACGATCGGTCCGTCGCCGCCGGGGCTGAGCGCGATCGGCATGAACTCCCGCTGGTAGCGGGTCTCGGGCCGGCCGTTCGCGTTGGACGAGTCGCCTTCCTGTTCGGCGACCAGGAGCCAGATCCCGTGGGTCTCCAGGGCCTCGTCCAACGTGACGGGGCGAACGCCTCCGGAATCCAATGGCTAGCGCTGACGTTGGGCAGCAGCCACCAGGCCCGCAGGTCTGCGGGCAGGGGCAGACCGAGGCCCGCGTCGAACGCGTCCAGGCGGGCGGCATCCGGTGCGGGCCTCACCGGGGCTTGTCGAGTGTTCGCGGTGAGCCAGGTGCCGATGCGGTTCCAGGAGGTCAGGACGTCGTGATCAGCCGTTGTCATGGCGGGCAGTCTGTCTCACCGGGGTGTCAACAGCCGTAGCGGTGCAGGACTCCCCGTAAGCGGAGCCACCGGTCGGCCCGCCACTGCGGTGCGCGCAGGTGCGGGGAAGGCGGTGTGCTCGTCGAACCGTTCGTGGTGCTGGAGGCCGGGGTGGAGCCGGCCGAGCAGACGGTTGAGCAGGCGGCGCTGGGCGGTGGCGTGCCCGGCTCCGTGTTCGCGGCGAGCGCGGTAGTGGGCTCCCTCGCCCGGCGCGGCGCGCAGGAGGCGGTCGTTCCCGACCGTGCGCCGACCGATGCGGCTCTTCTTGCCGGAAGCACGGGTGACCGGCGCCTCCCCGGCGGAGGCCTTGAGGCCGCGGGCGCCGTCGAAGCGAATCCCTGCGGTCGCGTCGCCGACCTCGACCAGCACGCGGGCGGGTAGCCGTGCCGAGGCCGGAAGCCGAGCAGGATCTCCGCATCGGGGTGCTGGGGGCACAGTTGCTCGACGGCCTGTGCGCGTTCGCCGGCGGCCCGGCAGGTGGCGTCGAGAGGCTGCAGGAGAGCGAGCATCGAGGCATCTGATCGCCGAGCGCGTCCTCGACAAGCAGAGCTACAGGTCGGATGCGCGGCGCGGGCCGGGGTGGTACTCGCGGAGCGGGGGGCACCAAGCGCCGCAGCTCCGGCAGCGATCCGTCGAGTCGTCGAGTCGTCGCCGGGCCGCTCCACAAGGCGCTTCCCGGGCTGTTGGCGCCTGACGGCGGCCAGCCGCTTGAGGTCGCTCGTCGGCGGCTTCGGCCGGAGCGCCGGACGGGCGTTCGGCAGTACGTCCGGGTGGGCGCGGGCCAGGCCGTGCGGTCGGGCCGGGTGGGGCCGGCCTGGCGAGTCCCGTTGGGGAGGCGGGACGCCCCAGGGCGGTTCGGACAGGTGGGGTCAGACGGCGCGGGCGGCCACCGGTGCCGCGGGGACCGCCGGGGCGGTGGTGGTGAAGGGGTCGAGGAGGGCGGCGGCCTCGGGGTAGCGGGTGGCGGCGTCGGGGAGGGTGGCGGGGCGGCCGGCGTGGAGGACGGTGAGGGTGCCATTGCCCGGGGCGGTGGCGCGGCCGGAGTCGGCGATGCGGCGCAGGGCCTGGGCGGCGACGGCGTCCGCGGAGCCGTGCAGGGTGAGCCCGGGGGCGGCGGTCGGGGCGACGGCGGCGCGGATGAGTTCGGAGACGAGTTCGTAGTGGGTGCAACCGAGCACGATGGCCGCGGTGCCGGCCGGCGTGCGGTCGGCGGCGTCGGCGATGGCGGCGGTGATGGCCACGTCGTCGCCGCGTTCGACGGCGTCGGCGAGGCCCGGGCAGGCGACCTCGGTGACCTCGGCCGGTCCGGCGAAGTCGCGGATCAGCCCGCGCTGGTAGTCGCTGCCGGTGGTCGCGGGGGTGGCCCAGATCGCGACGCGGCCGCCGAGTGCCGCGGCGGGCTTGATCGCCGGGACGGTACCGATGACGGGCAGGCCGGGTTCGAGTTCGGCGCGGAGGGCGGCCAGGGCGTGGACGGACGCGGTGTTGCAGGCGACGACGAGGGCGTCCGGGCGGTGGGCCGCGGCGGCACGGGCGCAGCCGCGGGCGAGTTCGGTGACCTCGTCGGTGGCGCGGGGGCCCCACGGCATGCTGGCGGGGTCGGAGGAGAGCACCAGATCGGCGTCCGGGCGCAGCTTGCGCAGGGCGGCGGCGGCGGCCAGCAGGCCGATTCCGGAGTCCATCAGTGCGATCTTCACAGGTGAAGACTCTAGTCGATGCGCCGGGTCGGGCCCCGGAGAAGTCGGCGGGCCGGGCGTCGCTCCGCCGCTGCGGCGGCGGGTTCCGGGAGACTGGCGGGGTGACCGTGCTGCTGTGGATCGCTGTCGTTTCCCTGGCCGTCTGGGTGTGGTTGGCCTGCTGCCACGGGATGTTCTGGCGGACGGACGTCCGGCTGCCGCCGCGGCCGAGGCCGGTGCGCTGGCCGTCGGTGGCGGTGGTGGTGCCGGCGCGGGACGAGGCCGGGGTGCTGCCGGTGAGCCTGCCGAGCCTGTTGGGGCAGAAGTACCCGGGGCGGGCGCGGGTGATCCTGGTGGACGACCACAGCTCGGACGGCACCGGGGCGCTGGCGCTCGCCCTGGCGTCCCGGCCCGGTCCCGCACCCGGGGACCGTCGGAAGGCGGCGCCCGCGAACCCGGGGCACGCGGACTCGGCACACGTCGGCCCGGCGCAGGACGGACCCCGGCAGGACGGCCCCGGGCAGGACGGCGGGTTGCCGCTGACGGTGACCACGCCTCCCCCGCTGCCCGCGGGCTGGACGGGGAAGCTGTGGGCGCTGCGGCACGGCGTGGAGCTGGCCGGTCCGGACGCGGAGTACCTGCTCCTCACCGACGCCGACATCGCGCACGGCCCGGATTCGCTGGCGGACCTGGTGGCCGCGGCCGAGGCGAACCGGCTGGACCTGGTCTCCCAGATGGCCCGGCTGCGGACGGAGACCGGCTGGGAGCGGCTGATCGTGCCGGCCTTCGTGTACTTCTTCGCTCAGTTGTACCCGTTCCGCCGCAGCAACCGGCCGGGGGCGCGGACGGCCGCGGCGGCGGGCGGCTGTTCGCTGGTGCGGCGGGAGGCGCTGGAGCGGGCGGGCGGGGTGGCGGCGATCCGGGGGGCGGTGATCGACGACGTGTCGCTGGCGCGGGCCGTGAGGCGCAGTGGCGGCCGGATCTGGCTGGGGCTGGCCGAGCAGGTGGACTCGGTGCGCCCGTACCCGCGGCTGGCGCAGCTGTGGCGGATGGTGTCGCGCAGCGCGTACGCCCAGTTGGGGCATTCGCCGCTGCTGCTGCTCGGTACCGTGGCCGGGCTGGCGCTGGTGTACCTGGTTCCGCCGGTGGCGGCGGTCGCGGGGGCGGTGGCGGCGGAGCTGCCGGTGGCCGTGGCGGGCGGTGCGGCGTGGGCGGTGATGGCGGGTACGTACCTGCCGATGCTCCGGTACTACGGGCGGCCGGCGCCGGCTGCGCTGCTGCTCCCGTTCACGGCGGCGCTGTACCTGCTGATGACGGTGGACTCGGCCGTGCAGCACTGGCGCGGCCGGGGTGCCGCGTGGAAGGGCCGGACGTACCCGGGCTGAGCGGCGCCCGGTCCAGGAGCGACCCCGCCGGACCCACGGACCCGCCGACCCGCCCCGCCCCGGCGGCCCGCCGGACCCCACGCCCGCGGCAACGGCGACAACCGCTACGACCGCTACGACCGCGACACCTGCGCCGACCCGAACCGACCCCGCCGCGGCGCGTACGCCGACTGCCGGACAGGACGGGCTCCGCGGGCGCACACTGTTCGAATGAACCGCCAGATGATCTCCCGCATCGCACACGCCCACCACCCCATCGCGGCCCCCCTCTCGGACGAGGCGGTGGACCGGCTGCTCACGCGGGCGACCGCGCGGACGGAGGAGGGCCGGGCCGTGGACCTCGGCTGCGGCGAAGCGGGGTGGCTGATCCGGGCGCTGGCGGCGCGGCCCCGTTGGCGGGCGGTCGGGGTGGACCTGGACGCCGCCGCGCTGACCCGGGCCCGGGAGGTGGCGCAGGCCGTCGGCGTGGTGCGTCGGCTGGGGCTGCACCACGTGGACGCGCGGGAGTTCGGGAGTACCGAGCCGTTCGACCTGGTGCTGAACGTGGGGTCGACGCACGCCTTCGGCG
Source organism: Kitasatospora sp. NPDC054939 (assembly GCF_053610105.1). Taxonomy (NCBI): domain Bacteria; kingdom Bacillati; phylum Actinomycetota; class Actinomycetes; order Kitasatosporales; family Streptomycetaceae; genus Kitasatospora; species Kitasatospora sp. NPDC054939. The sequence goes on from NZ_JBSGXP010000026.1 coordinate 24,169, forward strand.
GTCTGGCGGCGACGCTGGAGGCGGCCGGGGAGCTGCTGGCACCGGGCGGGCAGGTGCTGGTGGGCGAGGCGTTCTGGGAGCGTGAGCCGTCCCGGGCGGCGTTGGAGGGCCTGGGCGCGTCGGCGGAGGACTACGCGGATCTGGCGACGACCACCGGGCAGGTGGCCGGCCTGGGGTGGACGCCGGTGTACGGGCACGTCAGCAGCGCGCAGGAGTGGGACGACTACGAGCTGTCCTGGACGGGTTCGCTGGCGGAGTGGGCGCTGGACCACCCGGAGCACCCGGACGCGCCGGCCGCCCGGGAGGCCGCGGAGCTCCACCGCACGGGCTGGCTGCGCGGCTACCGCGGGACGCTGGGCTTCGTCACCCTCCTGCTGCGACGCAGCTGACCGGCCCTGCAGCGACCGCCGGCCCGCAGCCGAACGCGTCCGCCACCGACCGACCGAGCCCTCCACCGACCGGACCCACCGCCGCGCCCGCAGCCGATCGACCGCACCGCGCCGCACCGCGCCGCACCGCGCCGCACCCCGTCGGCTACTTCTGCGTGCGCTCCAGGAAGTCGGCGATCAGCGGCGCGATCTCCGGCAGCTTCTCCTCCAGCGCGAAGTGCCCGGTGTCCAGGACGTGCAGTTCGGCGCCGGGGACGTCGCGCAGGAAGGCGCGGGCGCCGGGCTCGGTGAAGAAGATGTCGTTGCGGCCCCAGACGATCAGGGTGGGCGGCTGGGCCTCGCGCAGCCACTGCTGGAACTCGGGGTAGCGGTCGAGGTTGCTGTGGTAGTCGAGGGCGAGTTCGACCTGGATGTCCTTGCGGCCGGGCAGGTCGAGGAAGTGCTGGTCGAGGGTCCAGCCGTCGGGGGCGACGAACTCGGGTTCGCCGGTGCCGCCTTCGTACTGGCCGCGGGTCATCTCCTCGGTGAGGATGCCGCGGACGCGGTCCTCGGCGCCGTCGACGCCGGGTCGGTTGGCGATGAACTCGCGGGCGAGGTCGGAGAGTCCGTCCTCGTAGGCGTTGCCGTTCTGGACGATCAGGCCGGTGATCCACTCGGGGTGGCGGGTGGCCAGGCGCAGGCCGACGGGGGCGCCGAAGTCGAAGACGTAGAGGGCGAACCGGTCGAGGCCGAGGGTGCGGCAGAAGCCCTCGACGACGTCCGCGAGGGTGTCGAAGCGGTACGTGAAGTCGGTCGGCGCGGGGGCGGCGCTGTGCCCGAAGCCGGGGTAGTCGGGGGCGATCAGGCGGTAGCGGGTGCCGAGGGCGTCGAAGAGCCGGCGGAACTGGTGCGAGGCGGAGGGGAATCCGTGCAGCAGCAGGAGCACCGGGGCGTCCTGGGGGCCGGTCTCGCGGTAGAAGATCCGCAGCCCGTCGACGTCGACGTGGCGGTGGCGGATGTCGGGGAACGCCGGGAGGAAGGCCGAGTTCGTCATGCTAACCATTAAACACGCACGTACCAGTTAGGTAAAGGCGCACCCGAACCCCGGCCCCTCACCTCACTCCCTCACCCCACACACCCACCCGCCTCACCGCCCCAGCAGCCGCAGCGCCGCCGGCTTGGTGAACTCGTACCGCACCATCTGTTCGAGGTCCCGCAGCCAGGGCCCGGCCCCGGCCGGCCGCGCCAGCGCCCGCGCGTACAGCTCCTCGAAGGCGCGGGTGACGGTCTCCAGCGAGAACCGTCCGACCACCCAGTCGCGCCCCCAACCGCCCAGCTCGGCGCGGCGTTCCGGGTCGTCCGCCAGGGCGCGGATCTGCTCGGCGAGGGCGGCGGGCGAGCGGCTGCCGTCGCCGAAGCCGTACATGCAGCGGGAGGCGTGCGGTTCGACCAGCGGGCCCGGTTCGTGCAGGGCGGTGTAGCCCGCCGCGCCGTGCACGATCACCGGCTTCCCGAAGGCCAGGCCGCGCAGCGCGGAGCCGCCCATGCCGAGGACGATGTCGGCGGCCTGGTACGCGGGCCGGGGGTCGGCCAACTGGCCGGGCACCAGGACGGCTTCGCGTCCCAGCTCGGCGTTGACGGCGGCCGCGCGGGCCCGGAGCCCGTCCAGGCTGGGGCCGGCGCCGACCACGGCGAGCCGCAGCCGCGGGTCGTCGAGGTGGCGCACCGCGTCGACGGTGAGTTCGGCGCCGGCGTCCTTCTCCAGGTCGGGCACCAGGCGGGTGACGATGGAGAGCAGCAACTCGTCGTCGCGGATGCCGTGTTCGCGCCGGAAGGCGGCGCCGTCGACCTGCCCGGGGGCGTCGGTCGCGGTGTTGACGGGCGGTTCGATCAGGCTGACGTCCCGGTGGCCGAAGGCCCGGCCGTCGCCCAGCAGCGCGCCGAGGCCGAGCACCAGCGGCTGGTGACGGGGCATTCCGCGCAGCATCCGGATGCCGTAGAAGGTGGTGACGACCGGGAGGCGACCGTAACGGCCGGGCCCGAAGAAGGAGTTGCGCGCCGCCCGGACCTCCCAGGCGTGCAGCAGCTGGCTGCCGTGCTCGGCGGCGACCGCGCGCAGCCGGCGGCGGACCTCCCGGTGCGGGGTCTGCGGATCGCCGGCGACGACGAGTTCCAGGCCGTGGCTGGCGGCGAGTTCGACCAGCGGGGCCGGTCCGGCGATGCCCTGGGCGAACAGCACCGGGTGGTGGCCGCGGTCGCGCATGGTGCGGGCGATGTCGACGGCGTTGAGCTGGGCGCCGCCCAGCGCGAGGTTGTTGAGGTGGACGAGCACCCGGACGGGCTGCACGGCTCACTCCTCCCAGTGGTGCGGGACGAAGACGGGGGCGGCCAGGACGACGGCGCGGGGCGGGGTGTCGAGCATCGGGCCGAAGACGTCGAACTGCCCGGCGGAGTGCCAGCTCATCAGCGTCCCGCCGTCGGTCCTGCCGATGCTGTAGACGCCCAGCCAGAGCGTGTAGCGGCCGCGGGGCAGCGGCAGCCGCGGGATGACGCAGGCCACCTGGTGGTCGTCGCCGGTGAGCCGGATCTCGTGGCTGATCTGGAAGATCGGGCTGGAGGTGCCCTCGCTGACGCCCAGGTGCAGGGTGGCGTCGCCGCGGTAGTCGCCGCCGAGGGTGAGTTCGACGGTGACCGGTTCGTCGGTGGTGAGGTTCTCCCGGCCGTCCTCGCCGAGCACGGTGTGCTTGAGGAGTTGGAGCGGTTCGCCGACCCGGGCGCTCGCCTCGGACTGCGCCTCGATGGAGTCGCGGTAGCCGGCCAGGGCCTCCTTGATGCCGGCGTCGACCCGGACGGAGCCCTGCTCCAGCCAGATCCCGCGGCGGCAGATGGACTCGACGGCGGGCAGGTCGTGGGAGACGAAGACGATGGTGGTGCCCTGTTCGGCGACCTCGCGCATGCGGTCCAGGCAGCGCTGCTGGAAGACCGCGTCGCCGACCGCGAGCACCTCGTCGACCAGCAGGACGTGCGGCTCCAGGTAGGCGGCGACGGCGAAGCCTAGGCGCATCTGCATGCCGGAGGAGTAGAACTTCACCTGCCGGTCGATGGCGCCGCCGAGCCGGGCGAACTCCACGATGGCGTCGAACCGGCCGGCCACCTCGCGGCGGCGCAGGCCGAGCAGCGCCCCGAACAGGTAGATGTTCTCCCGGCCCGTCAGGTCGGGGTGAATGCCGGCCCGGATCTCGATCAGCGCGCCGATCCGGCCGCGGACGTCGATGATCCCGCCGTACGGGTACATCACCCGGGTCAGCATCTTGAGCAGCGTGGACTTGCCGGAACCGTTGGAGCCGATCAGGCCGACCGCCTCGCCGGGCTCGATGTGCATGGTGATGTCGCGCAGTGCCCAGCGCCAGTCCTCGCCCTTGCCGCCGCGCAGCCGGCGGGCCACCGCGTCGACCTTGTCGCGCAGCAGCATCCGCTGCTGGTCGGCCTTGAAGCGCTTCCACACCTGCTCGGTCCGGATGGTGCCGAGCGGGAGGTCCTGGCTAGGCGACATCGGCGATCCCCGTTTCGAGCTTCTTGAACAGCAGGTAGCCGCCGACCAGGAAGACCAGCGAGGAGCCGGCGGCGATGGCGGTGAGCGCCAACTCGGGTGCCGCGCCGTACAGCAGGGCGTTGCGGTAGCCCTCGATGACGGCGCCGAGCGGGTTGATGCCGACGTAGACCTTCTGCAGGTAGTCCGGGATCTGGCCCAGCGGATAGGCGACCGGGGTGGCGAACACGCCCATCTGCGTGATGATCGGCAGCAGGTGGCGGACGTCGCGCAGGTAGACGACGGCGACCGAGAGGATCAGCGCGATGCCGTAGGTGAAGGCGAACTGGATGCCCAGCAGCGGGATCACCCAGAGCAGGGTGGCGGCCGGCGCGGTCCAGAAGACCAGGAAGAGCAGGCCGAGGACGGCCGTGCCGATCAGCATGTCCACGGTGGCGACCAGCATGGTGGCCAGCGGGAAGACCTCGCGGGGGCAGTACACCTTGTTGAGCAGGCTGAGGTTGTTGGCGAGGCTCAGCGCGCCCTGGTTCATGGTGTTGGAGAAGAACTGCCAGACGATCAGGCCGACGTAGGCGAACAGCGGGTACGCGGCGCCCGCGGTGTCGACGTGCACGGCCCGGCGGAAGACCAGGGTGAAGATGGCGCAGAGCGCGAGCGGGGTGAGCACCGCCCAGGCGAAGCCGAGGACCGCCTGCTTGTACCGGGCCCGCAGGTCGCGTTCGGCCAGGGCGCGGACCAGCTCCCGTGCACCCCAGAGCTCGCGGGCGACCTGCGCGGGTCGCAGCCGGCGTTTGAAGACCAGTTCGGGCGGGGGGCCGTCGGCGGCCGGCCGCCGCTGCGCCCCGATGTGCTGGCTGGCGTGCTCGTCGACGAGCTGCGCGCGTTGTCCCCCCACGGACCCCTGCCCTCTCCGGTACCGCCGGTATCGAGAAGTGGGCCCGTCGCCACGGCAGTTCGTCGCCCGGCGGTGCGGCCCGGTGTCCACTCTGGCACAGAGTGTGGCGGGCGGGGGTCGGTTCAGTGAAGGTGATCGCACGCCGTCCGACGGCGTGCGGGGGGTGGTGCCGAAGGACCCTCCGGCACAGCGCCGCAGGGCCCTTCGGTACGGCCGCCGGGGTCCGCGGACCCGGCGTCAGCGCTTGTCCTGCTCCTTCTTCCTGGCCTCCTGGTCCTGCTGGACGAGGTGGTCGAGGACGGCGGGCATCTCCTTCGCGCCGCCGGCGCTGGTCGGCGAGGTGCGGTACTGGCCCTGGACGACCACGGTGGGCAGCTCGTTGATGCCGTACCGGGTGAACTGCTCGATGGCGTCGGCGATCGAGCGGTCCACCTCGGACGAGCGGTAGGCGTCGCGGAACCGCTGGGCGTCGACGCCCTGGCGGACGGCCCAGGCGACCGCACCGGTCTCGTCGGTCAGGTCGGCCTTCTCCGCCCGGACGGCGTGGAAGGCGCCCGTCTGCAGCTGCTCGACCAGGCCGAGGCGCTCCAGCGTGTAGTAGAGGCGGGCGTGGCCGCGCTGCACCCGCTCCTCCGGGCTGCCCTGCCAGATGGCGGGCACCCGGCGCAGCTCGACGTCGGCGGTGTGGCGGGCGGCCCACTGCTGGAGCGGCTGCTCCAGCTCCTGGGAGTGCCCGCAGCTGTACCAGAAGAACTCGACGGCCTCGGTGCGGGTGCTCTCGCGCACCGACTGCGGCTGGTCGGTGCGGCTGTACTGGGTGCCCTCGCGGGGAGGTTCGCGGGTGACGGCGCCGGCCTGGACGGGGGTCGCGGCGATCCCGGTGGCGACGGCCAGCAGGACGGTGGACTTCAGCAGGGATTTCACACCGGGGAGTGTGGCGGTGACGGTGCGGGGTCGGCCAGTCACGCGGGGGCGGCGTGGCCGGGATTCGCCCGTTCGGCGCAGCCCGGCCATACCCCCTCGGCCAGGCCGGACAGGGCTCAGCGGCTCAGCGGCCGGTGAGGTCGGCGAAGAGCTGCTGCCAGGCGTCCACCACGACGCCGAGTTCGAAGCGGGCCAGTGCATGCTCACGGGCGGCTGCGCCGAGGGTGGCGCGGTCGCCGGCGAGCACCTTGGCCAGGGCCTCGGCGAGGGCGGCCGGGTCGCCGGGGGCGACCAGGGCTCCGGTGGCGCCGTGCCGGACGACCGAGGAGACCCAGCCGACGTCGGTGGCGACGGCGGGCAGTCCGGCGAGGGCGGCCTCGATCAGGACGCCGGGGACGCCCTCGCTGTCGCTGGTGAGCAGCAGGGCGTCGGCCGCCCGGTAGAGCGGGGAGGGGTCGGCGAGGGTGCCGAGGAAGTGGGCGCGGGCGGCGGCGGGGTGGCGTTCGAGGGCGGTGCGCAGCGGTCCGGCGCCGGCGACGGCGAGCCGGACGTCGGGCAGCCGGTCGAGGGTGTCGAGGGCGAGGTCGAGGCGCTTCTCGGGGGCTATCGCGCCGACCCAGGCGACCAGCAGGCCGTCGCCGGGCAGGCCGAGTGCCTGGCGGGCGGCGCGGCGTTCGGCGTCGTCGCGGGCGGGCAGGTAGCGCTCGGCGGCGCGGGCGTTGGGGATGGTGCGCACCCGGGTGCCGGGCAGCCGGTAGTGGTCGAGGAGGACGGCCCGGGCCTCGTCGGAGAGGGCGGTGACGGCGGCGGCGCGGTGCAGCAGGGCGCCGGTGCGCAGGCGGCGGGCGGGGCTGCCGGTCCAGTGCCGGGGGTCGCCGATGCTGACGTAGACGAAGGGGGTGCGGGAGGCGGCGAGCGCGAGGGCGCAGGCGGGCAGGGTGCTGGAGCCGTGGGCGACCACCAGGTCGGCGGTGCGGGCGGCGGAGCGCAGTCCGAGGAGGGTGGCGGGGTGCAGGCGCCGGGGTCCGAGGACGGTGGTGAGGGTGGGGGCACCGGGGGTGCCGGGGCGGGTGTCGGGGTGCGGGGCGAGGGCGCGCAGGGCGGATCCCTGGCCCCGGCGGCGCAGTTCGCGGTGGAGGTCGCGGGCGAGGTTCTGGGCTCCTCGCCGGCGCGGGTCGGTGATCACGTGCAGGATGCGGGGGCGGGTTCCGGCCGTCGTGGCCGACGTGGCGTCGGGCATGGGAATGACCTTGGCACAGGGCCCGGCGCGGTACAGCCCCTTCGCGCAACCTGGTGGTGGTGCGTGCGCCCGCGCCCTGACGTGTCGGTGCGCCGGTCGTTCACGCTGGACGGCTTCCGGTGCGGTCTGTGCGCCCCGGCGAGCGCCGTTCGCCGCCCCCTTCGCTCCCCCGGGCGCGCGGCCCGGAGTGGCCGATTCCCTGGCGGGCGGGCGGGCCACCTGCGATGCTGATCGCCAGTCAGGGTGCGGCCCGGCATGGGAGGCCGGACGCGCCCAGGAGCCCGGGGGGTTGGCCTGTGCATGTGCTCTATGTGATCGACAGCGTGAGCCGGGTGGGCGGGGCCGAGCAGGGGCTGATGGCGATGGCGCCGCCGCTGGTGCGGGCCGGGGTACGGCTCGACGTCGCGTACCTCAAGGACTCGCCCGGCGGGTTCCAGCCGGAGCTGGTGGCGGCGGGGGCGCAGGTGTTCGGCCTGCCGCAGTCGGGGCGCGGGGGCGCGGTCGCGGCGCTGCGCAGGCTGGTCCGCGAGCGCCGGCCGGACCTGGTCCACACCACGCTGTACGAGTCGGACGTGCTGGGCCGCACGGCGGCGCTCTCGGCGGGGGTGCCGGTGGTGTCCAGCCTGGTCAACTCCGCGTACGGGCCCGAGCACCGGTACGCGCGCGGGCTGAACCCGTGGAAGGTGCGTGCGGCACAGGCGGTGGACGCGGTGACCGCGCAGGGCACCCGCCGCTTCCACGCGCTGACCCGGCACGTGGCAGGGGCGATGGCGCAGCGGCTGCGGGTGCCGCGCTCGCGGATCGACGTGGTGCCGCGCGGGCGGGATCCGGAGCTGCTGGGCACCGTCACGCCGGAGCGGCGGGAGGCGGTGCGGGCCGGGCTCGGGCTGCCGCCGGAGGTGCCGGTGGTGCTGGCGGCGGCCCGGCAGCAGTACCAGAAGGGCCTGGACGTGCTGCTGGAGGCGTGGCCGGCGGTGCTGGCCGCGGAGCCGGACGCGGTGCTGCTGCTGGCCGGCTGCGGGGGCGGCGAGACGGCCCGGCTGGAGGCGCTGGCCCGGGAGGCCGGGCAGGTGCGGTTCCTGGGCGAGCGGCGGGACGTCTTCGACCTGATGGCCGCCTCGGACGCGCTGGCGGTGCCGTCCCGCTGGGAGGGGCTGGGCAGCGCGGCGATGGAGGCGATGGGGGTCGGAGTGCCGCTGGTCTGTTCGGACGTGCCGGCGCTGCGGGAGACGGTGGGCTCGGAGGACTACGCGCGGCTGGTGCCGCCGGAGCGGCCGGCCGAGCTGGCGGAGGCGCTGGCCGACACGCTAGGCGACCGGGCGTCCGCACAGGTGCGGGCGAAGTCGGCGCGGGCGCGCTTCCTCACCTCCTTCACGCTGCACCAGGTGTCCGCCCAGATGGTCGAGTTCTACGAGCACTCGTTGCGCGTGCGGCCGGTCTAGGGCGGGCACCCGGGACGGGCTCCGGGGACAGGGCTCCGCCGATGCTCCGGGACCGTCACCGGGGCCAGGTCCGACCGCACACGGAGGGTGGATGGCCCGATCTGACCGGGCGTCGGCAAATCCCGGCTCCGAGTATTGCCAAAGCGGTTGCGCCGCACGTCGCGGACGGCAAGCATCGCTTGGGGGAGCGGTGCGGCCGACTGCGGGGGGCCGTGCCGGCAGGGCGGGGCAGCGGGCCGCGGCGTGGGGCCCGTACGGCACCGCTCGGGGGGAGCGAGCCGTCAGGGGGGCCGTGTTGGGACACCAGCCGAGGGATTCCACCGCACCGCGCGCGACCGCGGGTCACCCGTGCCACAGGTGATCCCCGGGTAGCAGCCGCACCCCGACATCGCGCTCACCGGCCGGGCAGCTCCGGGCCGGGGGCTCCGCAGCACCACCGCACCACGAACGCGAGGGGATCCGACCGGTGGAACCGGCAAACCACTTCACCGTCCTGCGCCGGTACTGGCGGCTGCTCGTCGGCTGCACCGTGGCCGCGCTCGCCGTCGGCTGGGCCCTCACCCCGGCCGGCGACACGGTGGACAACTCCAAATGGACGTGCAAGGTCGCGATCACCCCGGTCGCGGGCGCCGGCGACACCGTCCGGGCCGACCAGGTGCTCTCGTACGCCCAGGGCGCGGACGTCGCGGTGGCGGCGGCCAAGCAGCTCGGCATCGCCGATCCGGCCGAGGTGATCGCCCGCCGCACGGTGACCGCCGACAGCGCCCAGATGCTCTCGATCGCGACGCTCGGGCCGACCCGGCAGTCCTGCACCGACCTCGCCTCCGCGTACTCGGCCGCCATCATCCAGGGCTTCAGCGACGAGTCCGCCAGGAGCGCCGCCGAGACGATCAAGAAGCTGCAGGCCCAGGCCGACGAGCAGCAGCGCCAACTCAACGAGGTGCAGCAGCAGTTCAGCCGCTCCTCGGCCGCCGACCAGCCCAAGCTGCAGCCGAAGCTGAACGCCGCGTCCACCTCGCTGACCGCCACCCTCACCGCGATCAGCAAGCTGCAGAACTCCACCCAGACCGACGCCATCCAGCAGTGGGGCAGCACCGACGCCCGGGAGAACGCCGGCAGCCTGTTCTCCTCCCCCAGCCGCACCGTCCGGCTCGGCCTGGCCACCGGCCTGGGCCTGGGCCTGGGCGTGGTGGCCGCCCTGATGCTGAGCCGGATGGACACCCGGCTGCGCAGCCGCAACGCGGTCGAGGAGGCGTTCCACCTGCCGGTCATCGGGGAGATCCCGCAGCTGTCGCGCCGGCTGCGCAGGCTGCGCGAACCGCTGGTGCGCGCCCGGCCCTCCGACCCGGCCGCCGAGGCGTACCGCTCGCTGCGCTCCACCCTGCTGCTCACCGGTCCGGACACGCTCGCGCTGCCGACCGGCGGCCCCGAGGAGCAGCACCGGGCCGCCGCCCGGCGGCAGGCCCACCCGGCCCCGGTCGTCCTGGTCGCCTCGGCCCGCAGCGGCGACGGCCGGACCACCACGGTCGCCAACCTGGCCGCCGCGCTCGCCGAGACCGGGCGCGAAGTCCTCGTCCTGGACTGCGACTTCCGCCACCCGCAGGTCCACGCCCACCTCGGCGTCGGCAGCGGCCCCGGCATGGCCGAACTCCTCAGCGGCGAGCAGCTCGGCGAACTGGACGAGCTGATCCGCCCGACCAACGTCGAGGGCGTCACCCTGATCACCGGCGGCAACCCCACCGCCTACCCGGCCGCCCTGGTACTGCGGGCCGGGGAGGTGCTGCGCCGGGCCCGGCGGCACGCGGACGTCATCCTGGTCGACACCTCGCCGCTGCTGCACGCCAACGACGCCTACGACCTGGTGCAGCACGCGGACGCCGTGCTGGTCGCCGTCCGCAGCGGCAACTCCGCACCCGAGCAGGGCGAACGGGTCGCCGAGCTGCTCTCCCGCACCGGCGTGCCGGTGGCCGGGGTCGCCCTGCTCGGCACGTACGGGAGCACCGGGCGCCGGCGGCGCGCCACCGCGGGCGCCGCCTCGGCCGGACCGGGCCCGCGGACCGGCCAGCCCGCCCTGCCCCGCGGACCGCAGCCGCCCGCGCCGGAGCGCCCCACGCCCAGTTGGGCCCGACGCGCGGTGACCGGCGGCCCGGAGCTCAAGGACGGCGGCGTCAACGGCGCCCCGCCCGGCGAGCACGGCAAGCAGGCCCTGCTGCGCGAGGCGGAGGACCGGTGAGCGGGCGGATCCGGGTGCTCTGGCTCGCCAAGGGCCTGGGCCGGGGCGGCGCCGAGCAGCTGCTGGTGAACTGCGCGCGCCACGCTGACACCGACCGGTACGAGATCGAGGTCGCGTACGTGCTGCCGTGGAAGGACGCGCTGGCCACCGACCTGGAGGCGGCAGGGGTGCGGGTGCACTGCCTCGGCGGCGTCCCCGGCACCCCGGGGCGGGCCGATCCGCGCTGGCCGCTGCGGCTGCGCCGGCTGCTCGCCGAGCGCCGCTACGCCGTGGTGCACACCCACATGCCGATTCCGGCGACCGCCGCCCGGCTGCTCGCGCCCACCGCCGGTTCGCCCCGGCTGGTGCACACCGAGCACAACGTCTGGGAGCGCTACCGCACGCCCACCCGCTGGGCCAACGCCCTCACCTACCGGCGCAACGACGCGGTGATCGCCGTGTCGCGGGCGGTCGAGCGGTCCGTCCCGGCCAAGCGGCGCCGTCCCGGCGCGGAGATCCGGGTGGTCCACCACGGCCCGGACCTCGCCGGCGCCCCCGGGGGGCCAGCCGCCCGGGCCGACGCCCGCACCGAACTCGGGCTGCCGGCGGACGCGTTCGTGGTCGGCACGGTCGGCAACCTGACCCCGAAGAAGGACCAGGCGGGCCTGCTCGCCGCCCACGCCCTGCTGCGCCGCGAGCACCCCGGGGCCCGGCTGGTGCTGATCGGCTCCGGCCCGCTGGACGCGCCCCTGCGTGCCCGGGCCGCCGAACCGGACCTCGCCGGGAGCGTGCTGTTCACCGGCTCGCGCCCGGACGTGCCCCGACTGCTGCCCGCCCTGGACGTGTTCACTCTCAGCTCGCGCCAGGAGGGCCTGCCGGTCGCCCTGATGGAGGCGATGACCAGCGGCCTGCCCGCCGTCGTCACCCGGGTCGGCGGCATGCCCGAGGTGCTGGACGACGGCGTCCAGGGCCGGCTGGTGCCCCCCGGCGACCCGGCGGCCCTGGCCGCCGCCCTGGCCGGCCTCGCCACCGACACCGGCCTGCGCGCCCGCCTCGGCGCGGCGGCCCGCGAACGCTCCAAGGGCTTCGACGTGGCGGGCGCCCAGCGGTCCGTGGAGGCCGTGTACGAGCTGGTCCTGCGGAGCTGACCGGCCCGGACCCGGCGCCCCCGCGCCCTCCCCCGCCGCCATCGCCACCCCGCCGCCCATCGCCACCCCCGAAGGGAACCGACCCCGGCCGTGAGTGCCCTGCCCGCCCCCGCCGAGCTGACCTTCCGCCCGCTCGCGTCCCCCGACGTCCCGGCGGTCCTGGACCTGCTGACCGCCTCGCTGGCGGGCGGTCCCACCGGCACCCGCAGCGCCGCGTTCTTCCACTGGAAGCACCGCGACAACCCGTTCGGCGCCAGCCCGGGGCTCCTCGCCGAGACCCCGGACGGGCGGCTCGCCGGCGTCCGGCTGTTCCTGCGCTGGCAGTGGCGCGACGGCACCGGCGGGCGGGTCGTCGAGGCGGTCCGCCCGGTCGACACCGCCACCCACCCGGACTTCCAGGGCCGCGGCATCTTCCGCAGGCTCACCCTCGACCTGCTCGAAAAGGTCTCCGGGGACGCCGAGTTGGTGTTCAACACGCCGAACGGCAACAGCCTGCCCGGGTATCGGAAGATGGGCTGGCAGGAGCTCGGCCAGGTGCCGGTCGCGCTGCGTCCGGTCCGTCCGGCGGCCTTCGCCCGCGGTGTCCGCGCCGCCCTGGCCCGCCGCCCCGCCGCGGCCGCCTCGGCGAGCACGGCCGCCTCGGCGGTTGCCGGCAGTGCCGGACTGCGCTGCGAACTGCCCACCGCCGCCGACTGGTTCACCGCCCAGCCGGCTGAGGGGCCGCTCGCCGAACTGCTCCGCGAACGCGCCCTCGCCGACGCCGCCGACCGCCGGCTCGCCGTGCACCGCACCCGCGCGTTCCTGGAGTGGCGCTACGGCCGCGCCCCGGGCCTGGACTACCGGGTGCTCACCTGGCACCGCGGCGGCGAGCTCACCGGGGTCGCCTTCGGCCGGCCCCGCCGGCGCGGCCCGCTCGCCGAGTTCACCCTCGCCGACGTCCTGGTCCGGCCCGGCGACCGGGAGAGCGCGGCCCGGCTGCTGCGGGCCGCCGCCGGGGCGGGCTGCGACCATGTCGCCACCCACCTCTCCCCCGGCACCGAGGCCGCCCGGGCCGCCCTGCGCACCGGCTACCTGCGGGCCCCGCGCACCGGGATGACCCTGGCCGCCCGCACCCCCACCGGCACCACCCCGCTCACCCTGGACTCCTGGCGCTTCTCGCTCGGCGACCTGGAGGTCTTCTGATGCCCGCGCCCCCGACGGCCAGGGCGGTGCTCGACCGGGTGCCCTGGCCGTCCGTCCTCGCGGGCACCCTGGTGACGGCGTACATCACGGTCTTCGTGCTCGCGATGGTGCACACCTCGTACGACACCTGGGGGGCGCTGCTGATCCTCCCGGTGCTGATGGCCGTCGGCACCCCGATCCTCGTCCGGGTCGCCGCCGCCAACCCCGAACGCGACGTCTTCCGCCTGCTGATGCTGGCGATGGCCCTCAAACTGCTCTGCGCCTTCCCGCGCTACCTGATGGCCTTCGTGCTGTACGGCGGCGCGGCCGACGCCAAGATGTACCACCAGAAGGGCAGCGCCCTCGCGCTCCACCTCGGCCAGGCGGACCTGCTCGGCACCGGCCTGCACTACGACCTCGGGATGAAGGTCGCCGGCACCGGCTTCGTCATCATCGTCACCGGCGTGGTGTACGCGATCACCGGCCCCTCGCTGATCGGCGGCTTCCTGGTCTTCTCCTGGCTCGGCTTCTGGGGCCTGCTGCTGTTCTGGCGGGCCCTGCAGATCGCCTTCCCGGAGGCCGACTCCCGGCGCTACGCCAAGCTGGTGTTCTTCCTGCCCTCGCTGCTGTTCTGGCCGTCCAGCATCGGCAAGGACGCCTGGATGATGTTCTGCCTGGGCCTGACCGTCTACGGCACCGCCCGGCTGCTGGACCGCCGCTTCGGCGCCTTCGCCTGCATCGCACTCGGCTCGGTCGGCACCGCGATGGTCCGCCCGCACGTCACCGCCCTCGCCGGGGCCGGCCTGATGGTCGCGTACGTGCTGCGCAAGCGACCGCAGCAGGCCAGCGCGCTCGGCCCATTGCGCACCATCCTGACCGCACTGGTGCTGGCCGGCATGGCGGTGCTGATGCTCCAGCAGGTGTCCGCCTTCTTCGGCACCGAGGGCACCGGCGGCGACGCGGTCAACCAGGTGCTCAACGAGACCTCGCGGCGCACCAGCCAGGGCAACTCGATGATCAACCCGACCGCGCCCGAGGACGCCGCGCCCAAGTTCAGCCTCAACCCGGCCGGGCTCCCGGTGGCGGTGGTGAGCGTGCTGTTCCGCCCGTTCCCGTTCGAGGCGTCCAACGTCCAGAACCTGATCCAGTCCGTGGAGTGCTTCGCGCTGCTGGTGATGTTCATCCGGAGCTGGCCGCGGCTGAAGAGGCTGCCCCGGCTGTTCGTGCAGCGCTCGTACATCGCCTTCACCACCGTCTACGCGCTGCTGTTCTGCTGGGCGTTCTCCACGATCAACAACATGGGCATCCTGTCGCGCGAACGCGTCCAGGTGCTGCCGCTGGTGCTGGTCCTGCTGGTCGTCCCGGCCGCCGCGGGCCGCGCCGCCGTGCGCCGTACACCGCCCCTCTGGCGGACTGCGCCCGGCCAGTGGGGGCCGCGCGGCGCCCCGGCCGAAGTCCACCCCGTCCGCATCGGCGGACCGGGGCCCGATGGAGCGTCACCCGAGCAGGGGGGATCACCCGCACCATGACCACTGGAACCACCGGAACCGCCCGCACCTCCGCCGCCGACGGACTGCCCGCCTCCCTCGGCGGGACCCCGGCCTTCCCCGAGGGCCTGCCGCTGACCCGGGTCCGGGTGCCGGACCGGGCCGCCCTGCTGGAGCGGCTGGGCACCGTGCTGGACAGCGGACAGCTCACCAACGGCCCGACCGTGGCCGAACTGGAGGAGACCGCGGCCAAGTTGCTCGACGTCCCGCACGTGGTGGCGGTCTCCAACTGCACCGCGGGGCTCATGCTGGTGCTGCAGGCCGCCGGACTCGGCGACGGCCGCCCGGTGGTGATGCCCGGCTTCACCTTCTCCGCCACCGCCCACGCCGCCCACTGGGCCGGCGGCACCCCGGTCTTCGCCGAGGCCCGCGAGCAGGACATCACCCTCGACCCGGCGGACGCCGCCGCCCGGCTGGCCGCCGCCGACCGCCCCGCCGCGCTGATGGCCACCCACGTCTACGGCACCCCCTGCCAGACCGAGCGCCTCCAGGAGGTCGCCGACGCCGCCGGGGTGCCGCTGGTGTACGACTCCGCGCACGGCTTCGGCAGCCGCCGCAAGGGCGTGCCGGTCGGCAACTTCGGCTGGGCCGAGGTGTTCTCGATGAGCCCGACCAAGGTCGCGGTGGCCGGCGAGGGCGGCCTGGTCGCCACCCGGGACGCCGACCTCGCCCGCCGGCTGCGCACCGCCCGCGACTACGGCAACCCCGGCGACTACGACACGCTCTTCCCCGGACTCAATGCCCGGATGAGCGAGCTGCACGCCGCCGTCGGCCTCAACTGGCTGGCCGCGCTGCCCGAACGGGTGGCCCATCGGGGCACACTGGTCGAGGAGTTCGCCGGGGCGACAACCGGCCTGCCCGGCCTGCGGCTCGCCCTGCCCGAGGTCGGCGACGTCTCCACCTTCAAGGACCTCACACTGATCCTGGACGCCGACGCCTTCGGACTGACCGCCGTCCGGCTGGCCGCCGCGCTGAAGGCCGAGGGCATCGACTCCCGGCGCTACTTCCACCCGCCGGTCCAGCGCCAGCGGGCGTACGCGCACCTGGGCCAGGCCGAGGCGCTGCCGGTCACCGACCGGCTGGCCGCCTCGGTGCTGACGGTGCCGCTCTGGTCGCAGATGGACCGCCCGACCGTGCGCCGGATCGCGGACGCGGTGGTGCGGATCCAGGCGTATGCGGAGCGCCTGCCCACCGACTGACAGCGGCGCCCCGGGTTACGCGGATCGGGTGAACCGGGTTGGACCGCAGGCGCGCCGGATCGGCAGGATGTCCGGCCGGGGGGCCTGCGGCCCACCCCCGTCTTCTCCTCAACCGCTCCCGACTGATTTGGAGTTCCCCCGGTGTTCAAGGGATTCCGCAGCTTCCTGCTGCGCGGAAACGTGGTGGACCTGGCGGTCGGTATCGTCATCGGCGCCGCCTTCACCGCCGTCGTCACCGGGTTCGTCACGGCCTTCCTGACCCCGCTCATCGGTGTCGCCACCGGCGCGGTCGGCGACTTCACCCAGAAGACCTTCGAGGTCGCCGGCACCCGCTTCCCGTACGGCGTCTTCGTGAACGCCGCGATCAGCTTCGTCATGGTGGCCGCGGTGATCTACTTCGCCGTGGTGGTGCCGGTCGGCAGGCTGCAGTCGAAGTTCGACAGCGGCAAGCCCGCGCCGGTCGCCAAGGCGGACTGCCCGGAGTGCCTGAGCCCGATCCCGGCCGCCGCCGTCCGCTGCTCGTTCTGCACCTCCGAGGTGGCCGGCCGGCCGGGCTTCCCCGCGCAGGCCCTGACGAGCCGCTGAGGCCGTCCCGCCGGGCCTCCGCCGAGGGGTCTGACCTGCGCTGACGTGATCTTTATCCGCGAAACATTCACGAGCCTCCGCCGGTGCACCGGCGGGGGCTCGAATGCGCCGGGGCACGCCCCCCACGAAGGGGGTGACTTCGGCCGCTCCCACCAAGGGCTCCGGGGTCCTCGGGCCCGGTGCGGCGCGGGGTTCGTCCGGGTGCCGTTCGAGGACCGGGGCCCCCTTCGAGATGGCCGGAAGTCGACGCCGAAATGTCGGTTCTTCCTACTTTCGAGCCCTTTGCGCGAGCGAAGACTGTGTAAACACTCGAACTGCCCGCCCTCCCACTCTCCTCAGCAGGCGCATTGTGGGCTTACCGTATGCCCCATGACCTCGCCCCGCTCCTACGACGGAGTCGGCTACCCCTCTCCGTCTTTCTCCTCCGGCACGCCCATCTACGACAGCCTCGTCGCAGAACGCGGTGTCCCCCAGATCGCACCCATCAACGTGCCGGCGGCCCTGCCCCCGGCGATGTCCTCCGGCTACGGATCGGGTCTCGGCCCGTCCTACGAGAGCCGGTACGGCAGCGGGTACGACACCCCCGGCAGCAACCTCCCCGCGCTGCCGCCCGCCCGCCTCGCCCTCGGCCCCGGGCCGAGCAGCGGCCCCTCGGCCGGCCCGGCCACCGCGTACCTTCCGGCGCAGTCCGCGCCGGCGTACGCCGCCGCGCCCCAGCCGCCCGTCCCCGGCTACGGCGGCGCCCAGCCGTACCTGCCCGGCCAGCGCCCGCAGCAGCCCGCCCCCGGGTTCACCCAGGCGGCCACCGGCGGGTACCAGCCCTCGGGCGGCCAGAGCTTCGGCGGGCAGAACACCTTCGTCGGCGCCGGCCAGGGCGGACCGCAGAGCTTCGGCGCGCAGCAGGCCGGCGGGCAGCCCTTCGCCGCCCCCGCGCTCCCGGCGCCCGCGCTGCCCGCACCGACCCCGTCGTTCGGGCAACAGTCCTTCGGCGGGCAGCAGTCCTTCACCTCGCCGGGCTTCCAGAGCCAGGGCGGCGGCCAGGGCTTCGCGGGGCAGGGCGAGCAGGGCTTCGGCGGTGCGCAGCTGCGCCCGGCCGTCGGCCCGGTCGCGCCGGTCCGCCCGATGCAGCCGCAGCGCCCGGGCGGGTACGGCGACGGCCAGTACCAGCACGGCGGCTACCAGTCGCAGGCGCAGGGCTACTGAGCCTTCCCGGACACCGTCCGGCCGTACCGCACCGACCCCCCGCGGACCGGCACGGCCCCGACAGCGTCCGGCCGGCACCACCCGGTGCCGCGTGCGCACGCACAAGCACCACCTGAGCACCACCTGAAACACCCGAAGTACCACCCGGCGCCCACCGACGCGCGCCGGGCGAACGGAGAACAGGTCATCCACGGACCGCCCGGCGCGCCTTGCGGCGCCCGGGCGGTCCGTGCGCATACGGCGCGCGCAGGCGCTCCGCGGGCGGGGCGCCCCGGGGTGTGCGCGGCGGCGAACGGTGCTGGCAGGATGGGGGAATGCCACTGCTGACCGGACTGCACGTCTACCCCGTCAAGTCGATGTACCGCCTCAGCCCCGCCGACGCCCGGGTCGAGCCCTGGGGCCTGGCCGGCGACCGGCGGTGGATGCTGGTCGACGCGGGCGGACGCTTCGTCAGCCAGCGCGACGACCCGGCCCTCGGCCAGGTCCGTGCCGGGCTCACCGAGGACGGCGCGCTGCTACTCACCACCCCGGGCGGTGCCCGGATCGAGGTCCCGGCCCCCTCGGTGGCCCGGCACGACCCGCTCGCCGAGGTCGAGGTGTGGAACACCCGCTTCGCCGCCGCCGAGGCGGCCAAGGAGGCCCAGGTCTGGATCGCCGAGCAGCTCGGCGACTACCGGCTGGTGCACCTGGACGACCCGCGGGCCCGTCCGATCGACCCGGGCTTCTCCGACCCCGGCGACACCGTGTCGATGGCGGACGGCTTCCCGCTGCTGCTCACCACCACCGGTTCGCTGGCCCGGCTGAACGAGCTGATCGCCGCCGAGCACCCGGACGGCCACGAGCAGCTGCCGATGGAGCGCTTCCGCCCGAACGTCGTGGTCGACGGCACCGAACCGTGGATCGAGGACACCTGGCGCCGGATCCGGATCGGCGACCTGACCTTCCGGGTGGTCAAGCCCTGCGGTCGCTGCGTGGTCACCACCACCGACCAGGAGAGCGGCGAGCGGCGCGGCCCCGAGCCGCTGCGCAGCCTGGCCCGGCACCACCGGCTGCTGAAGAAGGCGTCGTTCGGGCAGAACCTGATCCCCGAGCGGCCGGCCGGGGTGGCGGGCGACGTGTACGGGACGCTGCGGCTCGGTGACGAGGTCGAGGTGCTGGAGGCGGGCGCGCACTGGCCGGAGAACGCCCTGGTGTGACCCGGGGCCGGGAGGCGGCCCGGTCCGGGAGAGCTCCCGGACCGGGGGCCGGCGGCGGGCCCTCGGGGCACCCCGGCCCGCCGGAACCGAAAACCTGCACACTCGTTGACACGGTTGCGGAACAGCGCTCCCGACCCCGCGGGGCCGCGGGGCTCCGCCGACGGAGCACCGCGGCGGCGGCGGTCGCGGAACCGCCCGTCGACCGGGTCCGGCCCCGAGCGGCCGGTTCACCCGGACGGGCGCGCTACGGTGGGCGGGCGGTCCGCGCGCCCGGCGCGTACGGACCGGCGTTCGCCGGCTCGATGAAGGTGGGGATGGCAGACCGTCATGGCTGAGCACAGGGTCAGGGTCACCCAGGACAGCGCTTCCCGCTGGCGCCGGCGGGCCGGCGAGTACGACACGCTCGCGGAGGCCCTGGCCGCCGCCGAACCCGGCGACACCGTCACGGTGCGGCCCGGCACGTTCCGCGAGAACGTCCTGCTGGACAAGCCGGTCACCCTCGTCCCCGCCCAGGGCCCCGGCACCGTCCGGATCGACCCGCCGTCCGGGGTGCCGCTGACGGTGACCGCCGCGGCCACCGTGCGGGACCTCGTGATCGAGGGCAGCGACAGCTCGGTGCCGGCCGTCCTCATCACCGGGTCCGCCGCCACGCCGACGCTGTCCGGCTGCCGGGTGGAGACCCGCTCGGCGAGCGGCGTCGAGGTCGGCGGCGGCGCCCGGGCCGCGCTGCGCGGCTGCGTCGTCGCCAACCCGGCCGGACTCGGCCTGCGGCTGCGCGGCGAGGACACCGCCGCGGCCTTCGAGGACTGCGAGGTGACCGCCGCCGGGCAGGCCGGAATCGCCGTGCTGGCCGGCGCCACCGCCGCCCTGGAGCGCTGCCGCGTGCACCACGCGGCCGGCGCCGGGGTACTGCTCAGCGACCCGGGCAGCGCCGCCGAACTGGTCAACTGCGAGATCTACGAGATCCGCGGCAGCGGCGTGCAGGCCGACGCCCAGGCCGTCGGACGGCTCACCGACTGCGCGATCCACCGGGTCACCGGCAACGGCGTCACCCTGGACGGCCAGGCCGAGCTGGAGCTGACCGGCTGCCGCATCCACGACCTGCCGGAGAACGGCGCCGACCTGCGCGGGCGCTCCCGGCTCAGCCTCACCGCCAGCACCGTCCGGGACTTCGGGCGCGGCGCGCTCTCGGTCTGGGACCAGGGCACCGAGGCCAGCGCCGAGGGCTGCCAGATCCACGGCTCCAGCGGCGAGTACCCGGCGCTCTGGGTCAGCGACGGCGCCCGGCTCAGCCTCACCGACTGCTCGCTGCACGACCTGCCGGACGCCCTGTTCGTCCTCGACCGGGACTCCTCCGCCACCGCGGTGGACTGCTCGTTCAGCCGGATCCGCAGCTCCGCGGTGTCGGTCAGCGGCGGCGCCGGGGTCACCCTGACCGGCTGCCGGGTGCAGGAGGCGGGCACCGGCCTCTGGTTCCGCGACCACGGCAGCGGCGGGCTGCTGACCGGCTGCGAGATCGCGGACGTCGGCACCGGCGTGATCGTCACCAAGGGCGCCGACCCGGTGCTGCGCGAGTGCACCGTGCGGGCGGGCACCGACGCCGGGGTGTACGTCTCCGCCCAGGGCCGCGGCACCTTCGAGGACTGCCGGGTCTCGCACGGCAAGGGCTTCGGCTTCCACATCATCGACGGCTGCCGCACGGTGCTGACCCGCTGCCGGGCCGAGCAGAACGGGCGGGCGGGCTTCGAGTTCTCCGAACCCGGTCCGGTGGTCGAGCAGTGCACCTCGGACGACGTGGCACCGGCCGCACCGTCGGCCTCGGCGCCCTCGGGGTACGCGGCGCCGGCGGGGTTCCCGGGGTCGGCGGGGTTCCCGGGGTCGGCGGGGTCGGGAGCGCTCCCGGGCGCGCCGGCCGAGCTGCCCGCGCCGAGGACGGCACGGCTGACCAGTTCCTCGGCACCGCTCGTCGCCCCCGCCGTGATCAACCCGATCCCGGACTGCCGGCCCGCCGACGAGGCCCTCGCCGAACTCGACTCCCTGGTCGGCCTGGCCACC
The DNA here is from genome assembly GCF_053610105.1 of Kitasatospora sp. NPDC054939. Lineage (NCBI taxonomy): Bacteria > Bacillati > Actinomycetota > Actinomycetes > Kitasatosporales > Streptomycetaceae > Kitasatospora > Kitasatospora sp. NPDC054939. The sequence goes on from NZ_JBSGXP010000026.1 coordinate 44,894, forward strand.
GTCAAGCAGGAGGTCCGCACCCTGATCGACCTGATCTCGGTCGGACGGCGGCGCCGGCAGGCCGGGCTGAAGGCTCCCTCGCTCCGCCGCCACCTGGTCTTCACCGGCGCCCCCGGCACCGGCAAGACCACGGTCGCCCGCCTCTACGGCGAGATCCTCGCCTCGCTCGGCGTCCTGCAGCGCGGGCACCTGGTCGAGGTCGCCCGGGTCGACCTGGTCGGCGAGCACATCGGCTCCACCGCCATCCGCACCGCCGCCGCCTTCGACCGGGCGCGCGGCGGCGTGCTCTTCATCGACGAGGCGTACGCGCTCGCGCCCGAGGACGGCGCCCGCGACTTCGGCCGGGAGGCCATCGACACCCTGGTCAAGCTGATGGAGGACCACCGCGACGAAGTGGTGGTGATCGTCGCCGGCTACACCGCCGAGATGGAACGCTTCCTCTCCGCCAACCCCGGGGTCTCCTCCCGCTTCTCGCGCACCGTCGCCTTCCCCGACTACTCCGCCGACGAGCTGCTGGAGATCGCCCGCTCCCAGTGCGCCGAGCACGAGTACGCCCTCACCGAGGACGCCGAGACCGCGCTGCTCGGCCACTTCGCGGCGCTGGAGCGCGGCCCAAACTTCGGCAACGGGCGCACGGCGCGCCAGGTCTTCGAGACCATGGTCGAACGCCACGCCATGCGGGTCGCGCAACTGGCCGACCCGTCGACGGAGGAGCTCCAACTACTCGTCCCCGCCGACCTCCCGGGCGTGCGGACGGCCTGAGGCCCGCGGCCGGGGCCGATCGGCCGCCGGGTCGGCCGTCAGCCCTGCACCGGTGCGCTGCCGAGCAGGCTGTCGATCAGCAGGCCGAGCCGGTGCTGCTCCTGACCGGCGCGCAGCCGACCCGCGCGGGTCAGGGTGACCAGGCCGTGCAGGGCGGCCCAGGTGGTCTCGGTGAAGACCTCCGGGTCCCGGCCGCCCGCCACCCGCCCGGTGACGTCCGCGAGTTCACCGAACGCCTCCCGGAGCGGCGCTGGGGTCGCGTCGCCGGCGAACTGCAGGTCCACGGCCATGGTGAACATCGCGTCGTACAGCGCCGGGTTGGCGTACGCGAACTCGGTGTACGCCCGCGCCATCGCCGCGAACGCCTCGACCGGGTCCTCGACGCCGACCTGGGCGGCGCGCAGGTGAACGGCGATGGCGGAGAAGCCCTCCAGCGCGACGGCCGCGACGATGGCGTCCTTGCCGGCGAAGTGGCTGTACAGGACGGGCTGGCTGTACTCGATCCGCTCGGCCAGCCGGCGGGTGGTGACGGCGTCCCAGCCCTCCGCCTCGGCGAGTTCGCGGGCCGTGCGGATGATCAGCTGGTGGCGCTCGGCGCGCTCGCGCTCGCGGCGCTGGTGAATGGACATGGGGCGATTCTAGCGACGCTAGCCGATGGAGCAATGACCAAACCTGTGCCGCCCGCCATCAGCCCGGCCGTGCACCGTCAGCCCGGCCGCGCGCCGCCCACCGTCAGCTCAGCCGCGCCCCGCCCGCGAGGAACTCCTCCAGCTGCGCGCGGTACGGCTCGATGTCGATCCGCTCGCCGGCCAGCCAGTCGTCCGAGTAGTACTTGTCGAGGTAGCGGTCGCCCGGGTCGCATATCAGGGTGACCACGCTGCCGCGTTCCCCTGCCGCCCGCATCTCGCCGACGATCCGCAGCGCGCTCCACAGCCCCGTCCCGGTGGACGCCCCGGCCTTGCGTCCGAGCACCCCCTCCAGTACCCGGACGGCGGCGATCGAGGCGGCGTCCGGCACCTTCATCATCCGGTCCACGGCGCCCGGCACGAAGCTCGGCTCCATCCGCGGGCGGCCGATGCCCTCGATCCGCGAGCCGCTGTCGCAGACGGAGTCCGGGTCGTGGTTGACCCAGCCGTCGAAGAAACAGGAGTTCTCCGGGTCCGCGACGCAGATCCGGGTGTCGTACTGCATGTAGTGCACGTACCGGGCGAAGGTCGCGGAGGTGCCGCCCGTCCCGGCCGTGGCGACGATCCAGGCCGGCTCGGGGTGCGGCTCCAGGCGCAGCTGGGCGAAGACGGATTCGGCGATGTTGTTGTTGCCGCGCCAGTCGGTGGCCCGCTCGGCGTAGGTGAACTGGTCCATGTAGTGCCCGCCGGTCTCCTCGGCGAGCCTGGCCGAGGCGGCGTAGACCTCGTCGGAGCGGTCGACGAGGTGGCACTCGCCGCCGTGGAACTCGATCAGGTCGATCTTGGCCTGGCTGGTGCTCTTCGCCATCACCGCGATGAACGGCACCCCGATGAGCTGCGCGAAGTACGCCTCGGAGACGGCCGTCGAACCACTGGAGGCCTCGATGACGGGCTTGCCGGGGCGGATCCAGCCGTTGCAGAGCCCGTACAGGAAGAGCGAGCGGGCGAGGCGGTGCTTGAGGCTGCCGGTCGGGTGGGTGGACTCGTCCTTGAGGTAGAGGTCGATGCCCCAGTCGGCGGGGAGCGGGAAGCGCAGCAGGTGGGTGTCGGCGGAGCGGTTGGCGTCCGCCTGCACCTTGCGCACGGCCTCCTTGAGCCAGTCGCGGTAGTCCGCGTCGGAGCGGTCCACGTCGACGGTCGGCTCGGCGGTGGCCGTAACGGCCCGGTGGGCTGCGGTCGTCTGGGTTGCCATGGCTCGTTCTCCTCGTTCGGGCCCGTGTACCGGGCCCACTCGCTTACAACGAGTGTACGAGAGTCACGATAAGTGACGGTTTTCGAAGCCCCAGCTTCCGCTTATCCACCGGCCCCGACCACCGCTCCCGCTCGCCGACCCCCGTCCACGACCCCGACGACCGGTCCCGACCGGGTCAGGGCACCGGCACCGACTGCGGGTCCGCCAGGTACGGCCGCCAGGCCAGCTCCGCCGCGCCGACCAGCCCGCCGTGCTCCAGCCCGGCGCCGACGATCGGCACCCGGCCGCTGCGCCCCCACAGGCTCCGCTCCGCGACCACGGCGCGCAGCCGGTCCGGCGCGGCCTCCAGCAGGTCGAGGTGGAGGCCGCTGAGCACCACCCGGTCCGGGTTGAGGATGTTGGCCACCCCGGCCAGGCCGAGGCCGAGGCGCTCGATGACGTGCTCCACGGCGGCCCTGGCGCGCGGGTCGAGCACGGCCGAGCGGCACAGTTCGCGGGCCTGGTCGAGCAGCGGGCGGTCGTCGTCGGGGGTGAGTCCGGCGGCGGCGAACAGCGCGTCCGGGTCGGTCTCGGCGTTGAGGCAGCCCCGGTTGCCGCACTGGCAGGGCCGGCCCTGCGGGTCGACGGTGAGGTGGCCGACCTCCAGGGCGAGCCCGGCGCTGCCGGTGTGCAGCCTGCCGTCGATGACCAGCGCCCCGCCGACGCCGCGGTGGCCGGAGGTGACCAGCAGCAGGTGCCGGGCGCCGCGGCCTGCGCCGTGCCGGTACTCGGCGAGCGCGGCCAGGTTGGCGTCGTTGGCGACGGAGGTGGGCAGCGGGTCCAGGGCGAGCGGGCCGTGGTCGGCGCGGCCGACCTCGACGTCGTACAGGTCCGCGACCGGCGTGCCGCTGGGCCAGGCGAACTGCAGGGCGGCGAGCGCGGTGCCGTCCGGTTCGGTGACCGGGTTGGGCAGGGCGAGCGCGGCGCCGAGGCAGCGGCGGCTGGAGTTGCGGGCCAGTTCCGCCCCGGCCTGGGCAACCGCGCGCAGCATCCGCACCGGGTCGGTCCTGGCGGGCAGCGGCAGGTGGACGGGTGGTTCCAGCAGTCCGCCGAGGCCGGCCAGGGTGACGCTCAGGCCGTCGGCGTGGATCTGCCCGGCGACGACCACCGGGCCCTGCGGGTCGATCGCCAGGCGGTGCGACGGTCGGCCGCGCCCACCGCCGGCGGGCCGTGAGTCGACGCTGATCAGCCCGAGCGCCTCCAGTTCCCCGGTGACCGCGCCGGCGGTGGCCCGGGTGACGTCCAGCGCCCGGGTGAGCGCGGACCGGGTCGGGGCCTGCCCGGTGTGGATCAGGTGGAGGGCCGGCCCGAGCAGCGTCCGGCCGCGGTCGGGGGCCGCCCGGCGGTGGGCGTCGCGCTGCGCGTCGGAGTCGGCGTCCGCGCCTGGCTTCGGGCTGGGAGGTGTGAGCTGCACGGACCCATTCTCACTTTGTACCGCTCATGAACGAAATTGGCGTCCACCCCCGGGGCTGCGCCGGGCCCCATCAGTCTCGCAGCACCCTGCGGCCTCCGTGCACCCCGGGGCGCCGGCCGCCGCGCGGCGCCGTGCGAGGATCGCCGCATGACGGCAGGGCAGATCCACCCACTGCGCGCGAGCGAGCGCCCGGCGACCCCGTGGCTGAACGGCGGTGGGGTGACCCGCGAGGTCGCGGCCAGTCCCGCGGGAGCGGGCCCCGCGGACTCCGACTGGCGGGTCAGTCTCGCGGAGATCGCCGCGGACGGGCCGTTCTCCGCCCTCCCCGGCATCGACCGGATCTTCACCCTGGTCGGGGGCGCCGGGGTGGTCCTCACCGTCGACGGCGTGGAGCACCGGGTGGCCGCCCCGTACCGGCCGCTCGCCTTCCCCGGCGGCGCCGCCACCGCCGGCCGGCTCCTCGACGGACCGGCCACCGCCCTCAACGTGATGACCCGCCACGGCGGCGGGACCACCGCCTCCGTCGGGTTCGCCACCGCCCCGGGCGACCTCGCCGCCCCGCCCGGCGGTTCGCTGCTGCTGGTCTGCCTCGCCGGTACGGCCGTGCTCGTACAGCGGGCACCGGTCGGCCGCGCCGCACAGCCCGTCCGGCTGGACCGCCACGACGCCGGGCTGCTCACCGCCGACGCCCGCCTGGTCGAGGTCGACGGCACCACCGCCGTCGTCACCCTCGCCCGCACCTGAGCCCGCCGGCCGTACCGGCACCCTGTCGCCCCCGCGCCCCGTCGCCCCCGGCAGCCCGTAGCCCCGCGCCGCGCGCCCTCAGGTCGCGGCCGACTCCCCCGGCAGCCGCAGGTCCCACCCGGCGAGCGCCCGCAGTTGCTCCGCCGTGATGCCCTCCGGCAGCGGCGCCGGCGGGTCGTGGCGCAGCGGGGGCTGCCAGCCGTCCTCGGCCGTCCAGTTGCGGACGACCCGGGCGGGTGCGCCGGCCACCACGCTGTGGTCGGGGACGGCGCCGCGGACCACCGACCCTGCGGCGACGACGACGTTGCGGCCGAGCCGGGCGCCGGGGAGGATCACCGCGCCGGTGCCTATCCAGCTGCCGGAGCCGATCTCGACGGGTTCGTTGCGCGGCCACTGCTTGCCGATCGGCAGGTCGGTGTCGCGGTACTCGTGGGCCTGGTCGGAGATGTAGACGCCCGGTCCGGTCCAGACGTCGTCGCCGAGGACGATCGACTGGTGGCCCACGATGTGGCTGTCCCGGCCGATCACGCACCCGCCGCCGATCCGCACGATCGGTTCCGGTCCGAGGTCGAGGCCTGGCAGGAAGCCGGCGCTGATGGTGACGCGTTCGCCGATGATCGAGAACGGGCCGATGGTGATCCACTGCTCGTTGAAGACCGCGCCGAGCGGGAAGGCGAGCTTGGTCCCGTCGCCCAACTCGCCGAAGCGGTACGGCCCGGGGTTGCGGTTGCTCACCGCGCCGGCCCGCTGCACCCACTGCCAGACCCGGTGGACCAGCCGGCCCAGGGCACGCCGCCCGCGGTCGCGCACGGCGGTGCCGGCGCGCGGGGCGGCGGAGGAGCGGGGCGAACGGGTCTTCGGCATGCGATCACGTTACCGGCCCGTAGGAGAGGGCCGGTCGGCGAGGCGACCAAGGTCACAGCACGGTTGCGCCGTCCTGCCACACTCGTGCCATGGACATTACTCGTGCCATGGACCTCACCGAGCGCATCGGAGCGCTCCGCCGCGAAGGGGCCCTCCTCGCGGACGCCGCCGCGGCTGCCGACCTCGCCGCACCCGTACCCGGCTGCCCGGGTTGGGAACTGCGCGACCTGGTCGTGCACACCGGCAAGGTGCATCGCTGGGCGACCTCCTACCTGGTGCACGGGCACCGTTCGCCCCTGGACCAGGCCGGACAGCTGGCCGCCTGGGGGCCGGAGCCGTCGGACGCCGCGCTGGTCGACTGGTTCCGCGAGGGACACGCGGACCTGTCGCTCGCGCTGGAGAAGGCGCCGGCCGAACTGGACTGCTGGAGCTTCCTCCCGGCCCCGTCCCCGGTCGCCTTCTGGGCCCGCCGCCAACTGCACGAGACCGCCGTGCACCGCTTCGACGCCGAGGCGGCGGCGGGGGTGGACGGGCCGCGGGTCACCGCCGAGGTCGCGCTCGACGGCATCGACGAACTGCTGCGCGGTTTCCTGGTCCGTCCGCAGGGCCGGCTGCGCAGCCCGGAGCCGCGCACCGTGCTCGTCCGGGCGACGGACGCGGAGCGGCCCGAGGGCCTACCGTCCTCCTGGCGGGTGACGATCAGCCAGGACCCGGTGACCGTCACCCTCACGGATGAAGCCGCGGATCTCGTCCTGACCGGCTCGGCCCACGACCTCTACCTCCTGCTCTGGAACCGCCGCCCGATCGAGGCCGCCGACGCGAGCGGCGACCTGACCCTGCTGGACCTCTGGCGCGAGCGGGCGGTCATCCGCTCCGGCTGAGCCCCGGTGCCCCCGATACGCCGACACCCCCGGCCGCCGCGCGGCGCCCACGACGCAGCGCGGCGGCCCGGGGCAGCGCCCGTGACGGGCCCGGCCGGGCGGCCGGGCCCGGTGCTCACGGCGCGGCGCGACGGTCCGAACGGAGGCTCACGGTGCGCCCGGCCCGGCGGCCCGGCGTGCGGTTCCGGTGCTCACTGCGCCCAGCGCGGCGGGCGGCGCTCCAGGAACGACCGCATCCCCTCCTGCGCCTCCTCGGAGCCGAACAGTCGCGCCGACAGTGCGACCAGCTCGTCGGCGTCCTGCTCGAAGGAGCGCACCACCGCGGCGTTCGCCAGCCGCTTGGAGTTGGCCAGGCCCTGCGGCGAGCCCAGCCGGAGGGCGTCCAGCAGCGACTTCAGCACCGTCGCGGTCTCCTCGGCGGAGCCGGTGGCCTCGGTGATCAGGCCGATCCGGGCGGCCTCGGCGGCGTCGAAGGTCTCGCCGGTGAGGTAGTAGCGGGAGGCGGCGCGCGGGTCCAGCTTGGGGCGCAGCGGGAGCGAGATGACGGCCGGTGCCAGGCCGAGGCGGACCTCGGTGAAGGCGAAGGTGGCGGCGGGTCCGGCGATCGCGAGGTCGGCCGCGCCGACCAGGCCGAGGCCGCCGGCCCGGACGTGGCCGTCGATGACGGCGATGACGGGCTTGGCGCAGTCGACGACGGCCCGCTGGAGGTCGACCAGTCCGCGCGGCCCGACGGTGGGGTCGGCGCCGGTGGCCTCGGAGAGGTCCGCGCCCGCGCAGAACACCTTGCCGGTGTGGCCGAGCACGATCGCCCGGACCGCCGGGTCCGCCGCCGCTGCCGCCAGGCCCGCGGTCAGCTCGGCCATCAGGCGGGTGGAGAGGGCGTTGCGGTTGTGCGGCGAGTCGAGTTCGAGCGTGGTGACGGCGTCGGCGGTGGTGACGCGGACGAAGGGCACTTCGCGGGTCATCGGTGCGGCCTGCTTTCCGGCTGAGGGTGGGTCGGATTGCCGGGCGCCGGTGCGCGTTCCGGGTCGGCGCCCGGACGACTCTGACATGCGCACCGGCCCGACGGCCAGAGCCGACCTGCCGGACGCGCGTCACAGCTTGCCCGGAAAACCGCTGGCCCCGGGGTCCGCCGCCGGGCGACGATCCTCTCCATGACCACCGACCGCGTTCTGCTGCTCGCTCCCCGCATCAACGAGACGGGCCTGCAGCTGGCATCCGCCGCCCGGCGCCGGGGCCTGCGCGCGCAGACCGCGACGGCCTGGCGCGCGCCCGAGGAGCTGATCGGCTCGTCCGTGCACATCTACGGCGGCCCGCTGTTCGGCGACGCCGTCGGGCGGGAGCTGGGTCTGGCCCTGCTGGCGCCGCCCGCCGACTGGCTGGTGTCGCTGCCGTCCGAGCTGGTCCGGCGCCCGGTGCGGCTGCTGCCGCTGTCCGAGGCCCGCACGCTGCGGCGGCCGGCCTTCTGCAAGCCCCCGGCGGACAAGCTGTTCCCGGCCCGGATATACCCGGACGGCTCGGGGCTGCCCGGGCCGGACGCCCTGGACGACGACATGCTGGTGCTGGTCAGCGAGGTGGTGGTGTTCCGCCGCGAGTACCGGCTGTTCGTGCTGGACGGCGCGGTGCGGACCGGTTCGCGCTACCTGCTGGACGGCGCGCTGAGCATCGCCCCGCTGGACGAGGACCCGTACCGGGAGCAGGCCCTGGGCTTCGCCGCGGAGGTGCTGTCCTCCTTCGCCCGCTCGCTGCCGAGCGCCGTGGTGGTGGACGTGGGGATGCTGGACGACGGCTCGTGGTGCGTGGTGGAGGCCAACACGGCGTGGGCGGCGGGCGGGTACGCCTGCGATCCGGACGCCGTCCTGGACGTGGTCCTGCGCGGCGCCGCGCCGGCCGACCGGCTGGCCGAGGCGGACCGGCGGTTCTGCCGCGCCCTGCCCTTCGTCCGGCGGTAGCGGCGCAGCCCCGGACGGCGGGGGCGGCAGGGCGCGGGCGGCGGTTCCGGCGCAGGGACCGGGCGGGGGCGGCACCGGACGACGGCTCCGGCGCAGCACCGACCCGTGCCTCCGGGCACCCGGGCTTCCCGCGTAACCCGGTGGTGCGGCGGCCGACGGCTTTGCCAGGATGGCGCCATGATCGATGAGAGCTCCGCCGCCGCCCACGTCACCCACATCCCCGAGCCGGCCGGCGTCGCCCCCGCCACCGGCTACACCCAGGTCGTCACCGGTACCGGCCGGCTGGTGGTGGTCTCCGGCCAGGTCGCGCTCGACGAGCAGGGCGCGGTGGTCGGCGCGGGCGATGCGCGGGCCCAGGCGGAGCAGGTCTTCGAGAACCTGCGCCGCTGCCTGGCCGCGGCCGGTGCGGACTTCGCGGACGTGGTGAAGTTCGGCTACTTCCTGACCGATCTCGCCCATCTGGTGGAGGTGCGCGAGGTCCGCGACCGCTTCCTCGCCGGGGTCCGGCCGCCGGCGAGCACCGCGGTGCAGGTGTCCGGACTGTTCAAGCCGGAGCTGCTGATGGAGATCGAGGCGTACGCGGTGGTGCCCGACGGCCGTCCGGCCTGACCCCCGGGCCCGCCCGCTGCCCCGTCCCCGCGGATGGGGCGGCGGGCCCGGTCCGCTCAGTCCGCCGCGCGGGCGCGGGCCCAGCGGACGGCCGGTCCCATCGCCAGTCCCGAGCCCGCCAGGACGGCGCCGAGGGCGAGCCAGCCGACCGTGCCGTGGCCGATCACCGCGAGGGTCACCACCGCCGGGCCTGCCATCAGGCCCGCGGAGGTGCCCGCGTTGAAGACGCCCTGATAGGCCCCGTGTGCGCGCTCGCCCGCCAGGTCGTAGCTGAGCGCCCAGCAGGCGGCCTGGCTGAGCACCTCGCCGAGCGCCTGCAGGGCCACGCCGCCGAGCACCACGGCCGCCGCAAGCAGCGGCGGCAGCCCGTGGGCCAGGGCCAGGACCGCGCAGGAGACGCCGAGCAGGAGTCCGGCCCGCCCGCAGATCCGGGCGGCCCGGACCGGGTCGTCGGTGCCCCGGGCGACCCGGACCTGCAGGGCGATCACCAGCACGGTGTTGACGACCAGGGTTGCGGCGACCGTCGTCCGCGGCGCCTCGGTCTCCTGGACGATCCAGAGCGGCACGCCGATCTCCAGGACGGAGAACTGCAGGCCGAGCAGCCCGTTCAGCACCGTCACCACCAGGAACGGGCCGTCCCGCAGGGCCGGGTTGGGTTCGCGCCGCCGCCCGCCCGCGGCGGTCCTCCCCGCGGGCGGGGCGGTCGGCACCGCGACCGGGATCCGGGCGTACATCACCGCGACGACGGCGAAGGAGAGCGCGTCCAGCAGGATGGCCGTCACGTAGGCGGGCCGGGTGTCGACGTGCAGGGCGAGCGCCCCGGCCGCGGTGCCGAGGCACATCCCGACGTTGGTCACCACCCGCAGGTACGCACGGCCCGCGACCCGGCGCTCGGCCGGCAGCGCCTCGGCGTAGAGCGCGTTGCGGACGGCGGAGGAGCCGCGGTCGACGGCGGTGGCCAGGCAGGCCAGCAGGAGGAAGGCCGGGTAGCCGCGCACCAGGACGTACCCGGCGGTGCCGAGGGCGTTGGCGGCGACCAGCACCACCAGCACCGGCTTGGCGCCCCAGCGGTCGGCGGCCCGCCCGGCGGGCACGCTGGCGGCCACCCCGCAGAGGCCGGCCGCGGTCAGGCCGATGCCGAGCTGGGCGGCGCCGAGCCCGAGCACCCGGGTGAAGTACAGCACCGAGACGGCCAGCATCAGGCCGCTGCCCACGGTGTTGACGAGGGTGATCGCCGCGAGGCGGCGGAGCGTCGGGTCGGGGTCGAGGAAGCGGGCGAAGCGCGGCGGGCGCGGGCGGGGGGAAGGGGCGGACAGGGCCGCCGGTGAGGAGGTCACGCTGATGATCACACCGCCGGGGGCTGCCGGGCCGTACTGATTTAGGCTCTGCCTGAAAGGTTGCGGCGAGCACGAGGGGGAGGGCGCCGGTGCACCGCTTCATGCTGGGGCTGACCGACCTCGCCGCGATGTCCTTCGCGTACTCGCCGATCCAGGAGGCCGCGCTCAGCCTGCGGATGTGGACGCACCCGGGCTTCTACACCCTTCAGTCGGGTGCCTTCGAGCGGCTGCGGCCGTCCTTCGAGCGGCTCGACACCCGGCTGCTGCGCTCGCTGATCGCCGCCAACCGCTGGGTGCCGGACTTCCTGACGCCCCGCCCGAACTCGCCCGCGCCGGACTTCCGGGCCGAGCTGGCGATCGTCCGCTCGCTGCCCCCGGAGCACCTGCGGGGCGAGCTGGAGCAGACCTTCCTGCCGCACGGTGAGCCGCTGCCGGCCGCGCTGGAGGCCGGGCTCGCGGATCCGGAACGGCTGCTGGCCCGGATCGCCGACTCGCTGGAGGAGTACTGGGAGGAGTGCCTGGCCCCGCGCTGGTGGCCGCAGGCGCGGGCGGTGCTGGAGGCCGACCTGGTGTACCGGGCCCGGGTGCTGGCGCAGCAGGGGGCGGCGGCGTTGTTCTCCGACCTCGACCACCGGCTGCGCTGGGAGGACGGCGTGCTGTCGATCAACCGGCGCTGGACGGACCGGGACCGGGACGTCGTGGTGGACGGCCGCGGGCTGGTGCTCGCTCCGACCTTCTTCGCCCGCGGCGCGATCACGATGATCAGCAACGACCGGGCGCCGCAGATCAGTTACCCGGCGCGCGGGCAGGGCGGGATGGCCGGCGCCCCGGCCCGTCCGGTGACGCCGCGGGCCCTCGAGGAGCTGCTCGGCGCGCCCAAGGCCCGACTGCTGGCGCTGCTCGCCGAACCGGCCTCGACCACCGAGCTGGCGTTCCGGCTCGGAGTGACCCCTGGCGCGGTCAGCCAGCACCTCGCCGTGCTGCATGCGACCGGGCTGGTGACCCGGGCCCGGCACGGGCGTTCGGTGCTGTACAGCCGCAGCCCGCTGGGCGACGAGCTGACCGGCGGGCCCCGGCGCTCCTGAACCTCCGGTCGGCGGTCGACGGCCGCCTTCAACTCCCCACTGGTACAGACCTGTTGACGCATTGGTCCAGTCCTCCTACAGTGCCCATGCCCCGGTCTCCCCACCGGCCGGGCACCGCACGTCCACCACCGGGCCGAGCCGGGCCGCACCCGACTCCGGCCCTCCCCGTCCGCGACCCCGACCGTTCGCGACCCCCACCGTTCGCGACTCCACCCGTCCGCGACCCCGAGTGTTCAGCGCCAGGTCCCTGCGCCACCCTGTCCGACCCCCACAGCCACAGGGAGAGCCATGCCTGCACGGACCCGGGCCCACCGCCCACGCGCGCGCAGCCGACTGCTCGCGCTGCTCACCGCACTGCTGCTGCCCCTGGCCGCGCTCACCGCGCTGGCCGCCCCCGCGCACGCCGCCGGACGGCTCACCGCCGCCTTCACCACCGCCGACAACGGCTCCTGGTGGAAGGGCACGTACGTCGTCCGCAACGCCAACCCCACCGCCACCACCGGCTGGACCCTGGAGTTCGAGCTGCCGGCCGGGGTGACCCTCGCCGGCACCTACAACGGCGAGGCCACCGTCTCCGGCCGCCGGGTCACGGTGAAGAACGCCTTCTACAACGCCACCGTGCCCGCCAACGGCACCACCGAGCCCTACAGCTTCTGGTTCGTCGCCAGCGGTCCGATCGCCGCCCCCACCGGCTGCCGGGTCAACGGCGACAAGTGCGACGGCAGCCCGGACGTCCTGCCCTCCGCACCGGGCACCCCGACGGTCACCGACGCCACCGCGCACAGCCTGGCGCTGCGCTGGCCGGCCGCCACCGGCGGGGACTTCCCGGTCGCCTCGTACGACGTCCTGGACGGCGCCACCGTCCTGGCGACCGCCACCACCACCGAGGCGCTGGTCACCGGCCTCACCCCCGCCCGGACGTACACGCTGGCCGTGCGCGCCAAGGACACCCGCGGCAACACCGGCCCGGCGAGCGCGCCCGTCACGGCCGCCACCGTCGACCCGGCCACCGACCCCGTCCCGCCCACCGCCCCGGGCGGCCTGCGCACCACCGCCGTCACCTCCTCCGAGGTGTCACTCGCCTGGAACGCCGCCACCGACAACCAGCGGGTCGCCGCGTACGACGTCTACCGGGGCGGCACGCTGGTCCGCACGGTCGGCGGCAGCACCCTGGCCGCCACCGTCACCGGCCTCTCCCCGGCCACCGCGTACACCTTCACCGTCCGCGCCCGGGACGCCGCCGACAACGCCTCCCCGCCCTCCGCGCCGCTCGCCGTCACCACCGCCGACCTGGTCGGCGCCGGGAAGTACGCCCGGGTCGGCTACTTCACCCAGTGGGGCATCTACGGCCGCCAGTACTTCGTGAAGAACCTCGACACCTCGGGCAGCGCGGCCAAGCTCGACGTGATCAACTACGCCTTCGCCAACATCGACCCGGTCAACCTGACCTGCCTCCAGGGCGTCACCAAGGGCACCACCGCGAACCCGCAGGACCCGGACCAGGGCACCGGGGCCGGCGACGCCGACGCCGACTACGCCCGCCCGATGAGCGCCGCCCAGTCCGTGGACGGGGTGGCCGACGACGGCTGGGCCAAACTGCGCGGCAACTTCAACCAGTTGAAGAAGCTCAAGGCCAAGTACCCGCACCTGAAGATCGTCATCTCGCTCGGCGGCTGGACCTACTCGAAGTACTTCTCGGACGTCGCCGCCACCGACGCCTCCCGCAAGAAGTTCGTGAAGTCCTGCCTCGACATCTACCTCCGCGGCAACCTCCCGCTCTACAACGGCGCGGGCGGGGAGGGCGTCGCGGCCGGCATCTTCGACGGCATCGACCTCGACTGGGAGTGGCCCGGCTCCCCCGACGGCCACGCCGGGAACCACTGGAGCACCGCCGACAAGGCCAACAACACCCTGCTGCTCGCCGAGTTCCGCAAGCAGCTGGACGAACTGGGCGGCAGCCACAGGCTGCTGACGGCCTTCACCCCGGCCGACCCGGTCAAGATCGACCAGGGCTGGGACCTCGCGAAGATCTTCGACCACCTGGACATCGCCAACATCCAGGGCTACGACTTCCACGGCGCGGGCAGCGACAACTCCTGGGAACCCAACCGGGCCGGCCACCAGGCCAACCTGTACGCGGACGCCCAGGACCCGTACCCGTTCCACTTCAGCACCGACGCCGCCGTACAGGCCTACCTCGACGCCGGCGTCAACCCGCGCAAGCTCACCATCGGCTTCCCGTTCTACGGACGCGGCTGGCAGGGCGTCGCGGACGGCGGGGCCGCCGGCGAGTGGCAGTCGGCGACCGGGGCCGCCCCCGGGCAGTTCGCCGAGGAGGCGGGCACCCGCGGGTACCACAACCTGATGACCGCCTTCCCCGACCTGACGATCCACCACGACGCCCAGTCCGTCGCCACCTACGGCTACACCGGTCCCGGCGGCCAGTGGTGGACCTTCGACGACCCCTGGTCGATCGCCCGCAAGACCGCCTATCTGAAGTCCCGGAACCTGCTGGGCGCGATGATCTGGGAGATGACCGGCGACACCCCGACCGGCACCCTGATGACCGCCCTCGACACCGGCCTCAGGTAGCCGCCCCCGGCCCGGCGGCCCCTCGTCGTCCCGCACCGGCGGACGGCACCGACCACGGGCCCTGCCGGCCCCCCCTGAAGGGGGTCTCGGCAGGGCCCTCCGGCCGGAGTGCCTAGCGCGAGGCGATCGCCGAGAGGCGGCGGGCGGCGCGGTGGTCGCGCAGCACCTCGGCGAAGGTGGTGTGCCCCTGGGTGGTACGCGCGAAGGCCCGCCACGCCGGGTCGATCAGGCAGACCGCCGCGTGGAACAGGTGCGGACGCCGCTCGAAGGCCGCCAGCATCTGCTTGCCCGCGCGCATCTCCACGCCCAGCCCGGCCTTGATGGCGAAGGCGAAGTTCAGCGCCTCGCGCCGCACCTCGGCCGCGGTACCGGCCTCGGCGACCTTGACCGCCCACTCGCCGGCCAGCCGGCCGGAGCGCAGCGCGTACGAGATGCCCTCGCGGGTCCACGGCTCCAGCAGCCCGGCGGCGTCGCCCGCCACCAGGACCCGCCCGCGCGAGAGCGGCGAGTCCTCGGTGCGGCAGCGGGTCAGGTGGCCGGACTCGATGCTCGGCGGGAAGCCGGACAGGCCCAGCCGGCGAATGTAGTCGGCCAGGTACTGCTTGGTGCGCTCGCCGTCGCCGCGCGCCGAGATGACGCCGACGGTCAGACTGCTGGACTCGGTCTTCGGGAACACCCAGCCGTAACTGCCCGGCAGCGGGCCCCAGTCGAGGTGGATCCGGCCCGCCCAGTCGGCCGCGACCTCCGCCGGGACGGGGATCTCCGCCTCCAGCCCGAGGTCGATCTGGTCGAACGCGACCCCGACGTGTCGGCCGATCCGGCTCGCGCTGCCGTCCGCGCCGACCACGGCGCGCGCCTCGAAGGTGCGGCCGTCGGAGGCGGTGACGACCGCCGTCCGGTGGTCGCCGCCGCGCTGCTCCACCCCGGTGACGGTCACCCCGGTCACCAGCACCGCCCCGGCCTGCTTGGCGGCCTGCGCCAGGCGCAGGTCGAACTCGTCGCGGTTGACCAGGCCGAACAGCATCCGCTTGGAGCGCCGGGTGCGGGTGAACCGGCCGTTGTGGGCGAAGGTGACGGCGTGGATGCGGTCCTGCAGCGGCAGCCGGAAGCCGGGCGGCAGGCTGTCGCGGGAGAAGCCGATGATGCCGCCGCCGCAGGTCTTGTAGCGGGGGTGCTCGGCCTTGTCGAGCAGCAGGACCCGCCGGCCCTGCGAGGCGGCGGCGTGGGCGGCCGAGGACCCGGCCGGCCCGGCGCCGACCACGACGACGTCCCAGACACCGTCGAGCGGCTCGCCGTGGCCGACCGGGACCGCGCCGGCGGGTTCCGTACCGCTCGGCTCCGCGCCGCTCGGCTCCGCGCCGGCGGGCTCCGCGCCGGCGGGCACCGTACCGGCGGGTTCCGTGCCGGCGGGTTCCGTGCCGGCTGGTTCGGTGCCGACCGGGGCCGGCACGTCGGGGTCGGGTTCGTCCGGGGCCGGTGCGGCCGGGGCCTGCGCCTCCGCGGCGGGCGCTTCCGGGTCGAACGGGTTGCTGGGTTCGGGGCTACCGGAGTCAGTCACGACCAGCAATCCTATGCGTCCGCACCGCCCCCGAACCTCCGCACCACCCCGAACTCCTGACCGAATACCCGGACGTCCGTTTCCGTGCGACCTATGATCGTCAGCACCCCGTCCTCCGTCCGGCCGACCACCCCCCGACCGGACCCGGCCCCCGGAGCAGAACCCGATGCCACAGCAGCCCCTCGCCGACGCCGTCCGGTCCCTGATGGACCGTGCCCGGACGGACCTCGCCGAGCTGGTCGCCTTCCCCTCCGTCGCGGACCCGCGCCAGTTCCCCGTCGAGGAGTGCCGCAAGGCCGCCCGCTGGGTCGCCGACACCTTCGCCGCCGAGGGCCTCACCGGCGTTCGGCTGCTCGACACCCCCGACGGCACCCAGTCCGTCTACGGCGAGCTCCCCGGCCCCGAGGGCGCCCCCACCGTCCTGCTCTACTCGCACTACGACGTGCAGCCGCCGCTCGACGAGGACGCCTGGCAGAGCCCCGCCTTCGAGCTGACCGAGCGCGACGGCCGCTGGTACGGGCGCGGCGCCGCCGACTGCAAGGGCAACGTCCTGATGCACCTGACCGCCCTGCGGGCGCTCCGCCAGGTGTACGGGGGCGCGTACCCCGTCGGACTGAAGATCATCGTCGAGGGCTCGGAGGAGCAGGGCACCGGCGGCCTGGAGCGCTACGCCGAGGCCCACCCCGAACTGCTCGCCGCCGACGCCATCGTCATCGGCGACACCGGCAACTTCGCCCCCGGCCTGCCCACCGTCACCGCCTCGCTGCGCGGCATGACCGTCGTCGAGGTCACCGTCACCACCCTGGCCGGCAACCTGCACTCCGGGGCCTTCGGCGGCGCGGCCCCGGACGCCCTGCAGGCCCTCGTCAAGGTGCTCGCCTCGCTCCACGACGAGCACGGCGACGTCGCCGTGGCGGGCCTGACGGCCGACCAGACCTGGCCCGGCGTGCAGTACTCCGAGGAGCAGTTCCGGGCCGACGCCAAGGTCCTCGACGGGGTCGAACTGACCGGCACCGGCACCGTGGCGGACCGCGTCTGGGCCCGCCCCGCCGTCACCGTCCTCGGCATCGACGCCCCGCCGGTGATCGGCGCCACCTCCTCCGTCCAGGCCTCCGCCAAGGCGCTGGTCAGCCTGCGGGTGCCGCCGGGCACCGGCAGCAAGGAGGCCCAGGACGCCCTGGTCACCCACCTGGAGGCGCACGTCCCGTTCGGCGCCCGGGTGCGGATCGAGCGGCACAACGGCGGCGAGGCGTTCCTCGCCGACACCACCGGCCCCGCGTACGAGGCGATGGGCGAGGCCATGCAGGAGGCGTTCGGCACCGCGATGGTCGCCTCGGGCGAGGGCGGCTCGATCCCGCTCTGCAACACGCTGCGCACGCTCTACCCGCAGGCCGAGATCGTGCTGATCGGCGTCGAGGAGCCGACCACCCAGATCCACGCCGTCAACGAGAGCGTCGACCCGCAGGAGCTGGAGCGGATGGCCCTGACCGAGGCGCTGTTCCTGCGCCGCTACGCGGAACTCCGCCGGGCCTGAGCCCGCGGCCGCGGCCCCGCGGCCGACCTGACCGCGGGGCCGCCCGGCCCACCGCGCCGTCCGCCGCTCAGCAGGCGGACGGCGAGCGCGTACCCGGCGGCGCCCACCGCCAGGCCCGCACCGGCTCCGAAGCACAGCTCCGGCACGAGCCCGCGCCGCAACGGGCTCACCCGGTGCACCGCCCCGGCCGCCGTCGCCGCACCCAGCACCGCCACGGCGGCCCGGCGGGCGGACCGCGGGAGCACCACCGCCGGACGGCCCGGACGGCGCGCCCGCAGCTCCCGCACCGCGTGGGCGCCGAGCACCCCGAGGCCGAGCAGCGAACTCCCGTACTGCAGCCCGTCGTACAGCGGCACCCCCGCGACCTCCCGCTCCAGCACCGGCAGCAGTCGGGAGCCGAGGCGCCCCTCGTGGGTGAAGGCGTCCCAGCCGACGTGGGTGGCGGCCCCCACGGCGGCCGAGGCCGCGAACCAGCCGGCAGCCCGCAGCCGCTCCCGCCCGGTACCGGCGCTGCCGAACGGCCCGGTGACGGAGCGGCCGTCCGGGCCGCTCCCGGCGGAGGGCGCGAACGGCGTCCGGGGGTACCGCGCGGTCAGCGCCTCGGCCGGACCCGCCCAGCGGTCGGGCAGCAGGGCGACCAGCGGACCGCGCAGCAGCCCGTGCCACCCCGCCACCAGGGCACCCGCCAGCGCCACGTCCACCGTCGGCACCCCCCACCACCGGTGGGTCGCCCCGCCGTGCCGGTACACCCCGGGCAGCAGGGACTCGGCGAAGTACGGCACGTCGGGCGCCAGCGACCCGGCCACCAGGGCCGAGGCGACCAGCGGCCCGCGCGCACCGGCCGACCGCAGCAGGGGCAGCACGGCGGCGGGGTGGCTCAGGGTGAACGGCATGACCCCATCCTGCCGCCCCCGCGCCCCGCGGACCGGCCCCGATCAGGCCGCATCGGCCGCCCGGGTGAGCCCCTCGGCCGCGGGACGGCCCGCCTCCAGGTAGCGCAGCTCGCCGCGGCGCCGGGCGTCCAGCGCTGCCGCGAGACGGCGCAGCCGGCCCGGGGGCAGCAGTCCGGCCGCCTCGTCGAGGGTGACGAACCGCCAGCCGCGCAACTCCTCCTGCTGCAGCCGCAGCGACTGGCGGCCCTTCGCGTCGAGCAGGCCGCCGTCGTACATCAGCCGCAGGCCGCCCCGGCGCGGGCCGGTGCGCGGCTCCCAGTCGACGGCGAGCAGCCGCAGGGCGGCCGGTTCGAGGCGCAGGCCGAGCTCCTCGGCGGTCTCGCGGAGCGCGGCGTCGGTGGGCGCCTCACCGCGTTCGACGACACCACCGGGGAACTCCCAGTCCGGCTTGTACACCGGGTCGACGAGCAGCACGCGGTCCTGCTCGTCGAAGAGCAGCACGGCGGCGGCCACGGTGTCCCCGGTCGGGTCGGGCGACTGGACGATCGGGCAGCGCGCCGTACCGTCCCGGACCAGCTCGGCGATCCGGACGGCGGTCTGCCGGGGAGTCAGCCCGCCGGTGTCGAGCAGCCGGGCGTCGCGGCCGAGCCAGCGACGGGCGGCCCGGTAGCGCGGCAGGTGCTCCAGGCACTGCCGACGGACCCCGGCACTGCGCTCGGGATCGCCCGCGTACTCCTCGCGCTGGGCGATCCGCGCGCGCAGGATCGTTTCTCCGGGGTCGAGGACGAGGTGGTGCACCACGATGCCGTGCGAGGCCAGCGCCCCGAAGATCTCGTCCCGGTAGTCCTCTCTGAGCAGCGTCATCGGCACCACCAGCGGGCCGGGCACCTCGGTGAGCAGCGCCGCGGCCACCTCGGGCACCAGACGGCGCCAGGCCGGCAGGTCCTGGACGTCGGAGACCGCCGCCAGCCGCTCGGCCGGCAGCATCCGACGCAGACCGGACCCGACCTGCTCGGGGTCGAACAGCAGACTTCCCGGCAGCAGTTCCACCAGTTCGCGGCACGCGCTGGTCTTCCCCGCGCCGAACGTGCCATTGATCCAGACGATCACAACGCCCCCTGCCTTCGCTCCCCCGATGCCCCACGCACCGGGCGGCGCCGCCGTCAGCCCGGTCGGCGCCACCCGTGGTGGTACCCCCGCCGCGCCGGTCCCCATGCCTCCCTGACAGCCCCGCGCGCCCCCTGTCGCGTCGCCCGTGACACCGGCATGTGCCCAGGTCGCAGGCCATGTGCACGGGCGGGTCGGGCGGTGCTTGGCGGGGGTTCTGAGCGGTAGACCGGTCTGCATATTCGTGAACAGGGGCGCAGGCTCCATGTAGACCGGTCTGCATAACCACCGGCGCGCACACGCGCGCACACCCACACCCAGCAGACCGGTCGGCCTACATGATCATCCCTCACCACCACCCCCTCTGCGGGGGGGGGGCGGGCCCCCCCCCCGTGCCGGGGCGAGGGGGTCCCAGCCACACCGCACCACCCCGCAACACCCCCCCCACCCCCACCCACGCTCATATAA
>NZ_JBSGXP010000026.1:64620-68824 GCF_053610105.1 Kitasatospora sp. NPDC054939
TAACCACCGGCGCCCACACGCGCGCACACCCCCACCCCGCACCCCGGTGGGCCAACATTATCATCCCACACCACCACCCCCTCTGCGCCGGAAGTCGGACCGGCCGACTTCCGGCGCAGAGGGGTACCACTCCTCACGTCACCTCACGTCACCTCGCCCCCATCCCCATCCTGTCCTCCCGCCGGCCGGCCTCATGGCCGCCCCATGTGTGTGGGGTAGTAGCCGGTACTGATCCGGGAGATGCGGATGTTGGTGCCCGGTCGCGCGGCCTCGACGTACTGGTTGTTGCCCAGGTAGATCGCCACGTGGTGGATGCCGCGGGCGGTGCCGTCGTCCGACCAGAAGAGCAGGTCGCCCCGGCGCAGCTGGCTGGCCCGGACCGGCGTGGTCGCGGCGTACTGGTCGTTGGCGACGCGCGGCAGGGCGATGCCGCCGCGCTTGAACGCCTGCTGCACCAGGCCCGAGCAGTCGTAGCCGTCCGGCCCGTTGCCGGCCGTCCGGAACGGCTTGCCGAGCTGGGCGAGCGCGAACTGCACCGCCGTCTCCACGTCCGCGTCGGCCGCGGGGGCGGGCGTCGAGTCGGCCGAGGTCGCGGTAGTCGTCGAGGCCGTCGACGTCCCGCTGGTCCGGGCGAGGTAGATGGAGTAGTGGCTGGTCCAGCGCCACTCGCCCCGGCTGTTCTTGAACCAGTAGCGCGAGCCGTCCCAGCCCTGCTTGATGGTGCCGTTCGACACCTTCGCCGTGCTCGTGGTGGCACTCTTGGTGCTCTTGCCGGTGGTCCGGGCCAGGTAGACGTCGTAGTGCGAGGTCCACCGCCACTGCCCCTGGCTGTTCTTGAACCAGTAGCGCGAGCCGTCCCAGCCGGCGTGGGCGGGGGCGGGCTCGGCACTCGCGGTGCCTGCGCCGGCGCCGAGGCCGATGACACCGGCGCCGCCCGCGATCACGGCCACCATTGCTATCCCCCGGCGGATGCGCCCGGGCCGGGAGGAGCGGGAGGTGCGGGACGGGCTGGCGGCGCTCTTGACGGTGGTCATCCTGCTGACTTCCTTACCTGTGGTGCGTCACTCGACGAGTCGGTGCTCGACGCGGCCGGAGCTCGACGGGTCGGAGCCCGGCATGCCGATCGAACGGGCATTCAGTTCTGCCCTGCGAGTCACGTTAGGCACGCGCCCGCTCACACCGCGCAGTGGAGTGCGCCAAAGGAAGGGTTCACAGCCCGTGAGCACCCGTCATCTGACGAGCCGCCGCCGACCACGCATCGGCCCGCCCCGAGCCCCCGTCAGCCCGGCCCTCGTAGCCTTGCCGACCGGACACCGCCGGGCGCCGGCCGGACGACCGACCGGCCCACCCGACGCCCCGCCCGCCGCCCCGTCAGCCGCCCTGCGCCTCCGTCAGCAGCTGCTTCTTCAGCACCTTCCCCATCGCGTTGCGCGGCAGTTCGGGCACCAGCACGACCCGCCGGGGCCGCTTGTGGACGGACAGCCGTTCGGCCACGAACGCGGTCAGCTGTTCCCCCGTCACGGCACCGTCCGGGATGACGTACGCGACGACGGCCTGCCCGAGGTCGTCGTCCGGCGCGCCGACGACGGCGGCGTCCGCGACGGCGGGGTGGTCGCGCAGGGCGGCCTCGACCTCGCCGGCGCCGATCCGGTAGCCGCCGCTCTTGATGAGGTCGACGGAGGCCCGGCCGACGATGCGGTGGAAGCCGTCCGGGTCGATGACGGCCACGTCCCCGGTGCGGAACCAGCCGTCGGCCGTCCAGGCCTCGGCGTCGGCGTCGGGCCGGTTGAGGTACCCGGCGAACAGGGTCGGCCCGGCGACCTGCAGCTCGCCGACGCTCTCCCCGTCGTACGGGACGGGTTCGCCGTCCTCGCCGACCAGGCGGGTGCGGACGCCGTCCAGCGGCAGGCCGACGCTGCCGGGCCGCCGTTCGCCGTCCGCCCGGGTGCTGACGGTGATCAGCGACTCGGTCATCCCGTACCGCTCGATCGGGGCGTGCCCGGTGAGCGCGGCGAGCTTGCGGAAGACCGGCACCGGGAGGGGGGCGCTGCCGGAGACCAGCAGGCGGGCCGTTGCGAGCTGTCCGGCGGCCTCCGGGTCGGCGGCGATCCGGGACCACACGGTCGGCACGCCGAAGTACAGGCTCCCGCCGGAGGCCGCGTAGCCGGCGGGGGTGGGCCGTCCGGTGTGCACCAGTCGGCTGCCGGTCCGCAGCGCGCCGAGGACGCCGAGCACCAGACCGTGCACGTGGAACAGCGGCAGGCCGTGCGCGAGGGTGTCCTCGGCGGTCCACTGCCAGGCGTCGGCCAGCGCGTCCAGGTCGGCGGCGACGGCCGAACGGTGCAGCACCGCGCCCTTGGGCGCACCGGTGGTGCCGGAGGTGTAGAGCACGAACGCGGGTGCCTCGGGGGCGGGTTCGGCGTACGTGGCGGCCGAGCGCTGCAGCACGTCGACCGGCAGCGGTGCCACGCCGGTGCCGACGGGCGGCTGCTCCCCGACGGCGTGGGCGAGCAGGGCGGCGCCGGAGTCCCGCAGGATGTGCGCGCGCTCCGCGGTCCCGGAGTCGGGCGGCAGCGGCACCACGGGCACCCCGGCCAGCAGCCCGCCCACCACGGCGGTGACGGTCTCCACGGTCGGCCGGGCGAGGACGGCGAGCGCGGGCGCCCCGGCGACCCGGTCGGCCACGGCGGTGGCCGCGCCGAGCAGCTGCTCGCGCGAGAGCTCCCGCCCGTCGATCCGCAGCGCATCCCCGCTGTCGCCGTACGCACCCTGAAGTGCCGTCAACAGTGTCATCACGTCCGTCTCGCTCCCACCGGTGCCCGACCATTCGTCCGGCCCGACTCTACGGGGCCGTCCGGGCGTCTCCGGGAACGCCGGACGCCGCGCCTCCGGGTGTCTCCGGTATCTCGGGGCACCCCCGGAACCACCGGGCCACCACCCCGGCCGACGCCCACGCACGGGCGCCCACACACGGACGGGCGCGTACCGGGCGCCCGCGTACAGGCAGGCGCGCCCCGCGCGGGCGCGTACGCCGAAGGGCGCGCCCGGGGTCACCCGGACGCGCCCTTCGCCGACGGTTGCGCGGATCAGCCCTTGCGGGACTTGACCTCGGCGGTCAGCTGCGGCAGGACGGCGAACAGGTCGCCCACCACGCCGTAGTCCGCGAGCTCGAAGATCGGGGCCTCGGCGTCCTTGTTGATCGCCACGATGGTCTTCGAGGTCTGCATGCCGGCCCGGTGCTGGATGGCGCCGGAGATGCCGTTGGCCACGTACAGCTGCGGGGAGACCTGCTTGCCGGTCTGGCCGACCTGGTTGCTGTGCGGGTACCAGCCGGCGTCGACGGCGGCGCGGGAGGCGCCGACGGCCGCACCGAGGGCGTCCGCGAGCTCCTCGACGACGCCGAAGCCCTCGGCGGCACCGACACCGCGGCCGCCGGAGACCACGATGGCGGCCTCGGTCAGCTCGGGGCGGCCCGAGGAGACGCGCGGGGTGCGGGAGACGACCGTGGCGGCGTTGCCGGTGAAGCGGACCTCGACGTTCTCGACCGCGCCGGCGGCCGGGGCGGCCTCGGGGGCGACGGCGTTCGGCTTGACGGTGATGACCGGCACGCCGCGCGAGACCTTGGACTTCACCTGGAAGGAGGCCGCGAAGACGGACTGGGTGGCGACCGGGCCGCTGTCGCCGGCCTCCAGGTCGACGGCGTCGGTGATGATGCCGGAGCCCAGGCGGAGGGCGACGCGGGCGGCGACCTCCTTGCCCTCGCCGGAGGAGGTCACCAGCACCGCACCCGCACCGGTGGACGCGGCGATCTGCGCCAGCGCGTCCACCTTGGGCACGACGAGCCGGTCGGTGAACTCGGCGCCGTCCGCGACGTACACCTTGGCCGCACCGAACTCGGCGGCCTTCGCCGCGATGTCGCCGGCCGCGGCACCGGCGCCCAGGACGACGGCCGACGGCTCGCCGATCCGACGCGCCAGCGTCAGCAGTTCGAGGGCCGGCTTGCGGACCGCGCCGTCGGCGTGGTCCACGAGAACCAGGATCTCAGCCATGATTCGTTGCTCCTGATCGATCGTTGGTTGCGCGTGGAGTGCGCGAGAGGCGGTGGGACTAGATGAACTTCTGGCCGGCGAGGAACTCGGCGAGCTGCTTGCCGCCCTCGCCCTCGTCCTTCACGACCGTGCCCGCGGTACGCGCCGGACGCGCC
>NZ_JBSGXP010000027.1:0-67789 GCF_053610105.1 Kitasatospora sp. NPDC054939
GGGGGGGGGGGGGGGGTGGCCGCCCGGCGGCCGAGGGCCTGCCGATCAGTGCTGGATCAGCACTCGCCGCGCCAGGTGGCGGACTTGACGGTCACCCCGACGAAGTTGATCTTGTAGTTGCCGGGGCCCGGGTTGTAGTGGATGCACTCGCCGAAGGTGTTGCCCGAGTACTGCCAGGTCAGCTGGATGTGGTCGGCCCCCGGGTCCGGGTTGCCGTTGTTGAACACCGAGCGGACGCCGCCCACGGTGCCCGACCAGTTGCCCGGGGTGGAGATGAGCAGCGAACCGGTCTGGTTCTCGCCCGAGTAGGCGCAGAAGTTGCCCTTGGGGCAGCCGGGCGGGTTCGGCTCGGCGGACGCGGCGGTCGCCGACGCCATCAGGCCCGCGAGGGCGAGGGCGGTGGCGCCGGCGGCGATGCGGGTCGTGCGCATGGTGGAAGTCCCCTCTCCAGGGCCGCCTGCCTCGGCGGCACGGCTCCACCCTCGCCCGCACCGCGCGCCGCGGGTACCTCGTACCTCCGAGGTTCCTGCGACCACGCGGGGCGGGCGAGAGTCGGGCGTGGGCGGAGGCGCCGGCGAGGGCGGACGCGTTGGCGAGGGCGGACGCGTTGGCGAGGGCGCGCGCGGAGGCGCTGCCGAGGGCGTGGGCGGAGGCGCTGCCGAGGGCGTGGGCGGGCGCCCCCGGCCGGGCTCCGTCAGCGGTGCGGCGGTGCCACCAGGCCGGCCTCGTACGCGGTGATGACGAGCTGGACCCGGTCGCGGGCGCCGAGTTTGCCGAGCAGGCGGGACACGTGGGCCTTGGCGGTGGCGACGGTGATGTGGAGGTCGGCGGCGATCTCGGTGTTGGAGCGGCCGCGGCCGATCAGGGTGAGCACCTCCCGTTCCCGTTCGGTGATGCCCTCGACCGGGCCCGGGGCGGCGGTCGCCGGGGCGGCCTGCGCGGGGCGGGCGACGAAGTCGGCGATCAGTCGGCGCGTCACGCCGGGGGCGATCAGGGCGTCTCCGGCGGCGACCACGCGGACCGCGGCGAGGATGTCGTCGAGGGCCATGTCCTTGACCAGGAAGCCGCTCGCGCCGGCCCGGAGTGCGCCGTACACGTAGTCGTCCTCGTCGAAGGTGGTCAGCACCAGGACCCGGGCCGCGGTCGGGCCGGCCGTGATCAGGCGGGTGGCCTCGATGCCGTCCATGCCCGGCATCCGGATGTCCATCACCACGACGTCGGGGGCGAGTTCGCCGACCAGCCGGACGGCCTCGGCGCCGGTGGCGGCCTCTCCGACGACCGCCAGGTCGGGGTCGTCGGCCATCAGGACGCGCAGGCCGGTGCGCACCAGCGGCTGGTCGTCGACGAGCACGACGCGGATCGTCATCGGACGGCCCCCGCCGGCGCGCCGAGGGGTGCGGGCAGCGGCAGTACGGCCGCCACCCGGAAGCCGCCGCCGGTCTGTGGTCCGGCGTCGAGGCGGCCGCCCAGCAGAGCGACCCGTTCCCGCATGCCGATGATGCCGAAGCCGTGCGGGGTCCCGGCAGCGCCGCCGACCCGGCCGCGGCCGTGGTCGACGACCTCCACGTGCAGTTCCCCTTCCCGGAAGTCGACCGTGACACGGCACCGTTCGGTGCCCGCGTGGCGGACCACGTTGGTCAGCGCCTCCTGCACGATGCGGTAGGCGGACAGGTCGACGTCGGCCGGCAGCGCCCGCTGCCGCCCGCTGTGCCGCACGTCGACGCGGACGCCCGCGCCGGCGGTGGCCGCCGCCAGCCGGTCGAGGTCCGCCAGCCCCGCCGCGGGCGCGAGCGGAGCCGCCGACGCAGCACCCGAGGGCCCGCGGTCGGCCTGACGGAGCGACACCAGCGTCCGCCGCAGGCCCGCCAGGGTCTCCCGGCTGGTGGTTTCGATGGCGCGCAGGGCCTCACGTGCCTCGGTCGGCTGGGTCTCGATGACCCGGCTGCCGACGCCCGCCTGGATGGCGATGACGCCGATGCTGTGCGCGACCAGGTCGTGCAACTCCCGGGCGATCCGCAGCCGTTCGGCGGTCACGGCCTCGGCCACCTCCTGCGCGCGCAGGGCGACCGCGTGCTCGCGGCGTTCCCGGCCCAGCAGGCCGGCCAGGGCGGCGGCGGCCAGCGCGAGCAGGGCGATCATGCCGTGCGCGGCCAGCGCGTCGCCGTGCGCGAAGCCGCCGATCACCAGCAGTTGCGCGGCGGACGACGCCGCCACGGCCGCGATCGCGGCGCGCCGGGTGCCGGCGGCGACCACGTACGCGAGGACGAGGTCCACCGACACGTAC
This sequence comes from Kitasatospora sp. NPDC054939, assembly GCF_053610105.1. Lineage (NCBI taxonomy): Bacteria > Bacillati > Actinomycetota > Actinomycetes > Kitasatosporales > Streptomycetaceae > Kitasatospora > Kitasatospora sp. NPDC054939. The sequence continues at coordinate 2,285 of NZ_JBSGXP010000027.1, forward strand.
GCCAGGAACCGGCCCTGGTAGGCGGCTGCCGGGTCCGCGTCGACGGGACCGGGCGGGCCCACGATCAGCAGCGTGGATCCGACGAGCGCCAGGCCCAGCGCCACCAGCGGCGCCCCCCGCAGGACACCGGCCAGCAGGCTCACGGCGAGCAGCGCCCCGAGGGCGTGGAGGGTGCCGGAGGCCCGGGGCGCGGCTCCCACCAGCAGCCCCACCGCGAGCAGGTAGCCGGGGCCGCCCGCCCACGCCGCGGCCGTCGTCCGGGTCATCGGAGGGCCGCCCCGGCCCGGTCGGGGGCCGCACGGTGGGCGGCGTGGTGGGCGGCGCGGGCGGGGTGGGCGGGGTGGGTGCCGCGGGCGGCGCGGGCAGGCGGGGAGATGATCGTTCCGGGGTTCACCCCGTGAGACTAACCGGCCGTCACCAGCCAGGCATCAGCCCGGGGACGTACGCCCGTGGACGCATCCGCCCGCCGGATTGCCGTCCACGGCCCCATGCCCGGACGCGGTCCGCCCGACAGGCTGGACACCGTGATCGAAGTCAACGAACTCACCAAGCGCTACGGCCGCAGGACGGCCGTCGACCGCCTCTCCTTCACCGTCCGACCGGGCCGGGTCACCGGCTTCCTCGGCCCCAACGGCGCCGGCAAGTCCACCACCCTGCGGCTGGTCCTCGGCCTGGACGCCCCCACCGCCGGCACCGCCACCGTCGACGGCGTCCCCTTCCACCGCCACCCGCGCGGACTGCGGTACGTCGGCGCCCTCCTCGACGCCGGCCAGGTCCACGGCGGACGCACCGCCGCCGCGCACCTCGCCGCGCTGGCCCGCAGCAACGGCCTCCCGCGGGGCCGGGTGGACGAGGTGCTCCACGAGGTGGGGCTGACCGGGGCGGCGGACCGCCGCATCGGTGGCTTCTCGCTCGGCATGAAGCAGCGGCTGGGCATCGCCACCGCCCTGCTGGGCGACCCCCCGGTGCTGCTCTTCGACGAGCCGGTCAACGGCATGGACCCGGAGGGCGTGCGCTGGGTGCGCGGGCTGTTCCGGCGGCTGGCGGCGGAAGGGCGCACGGTCTTCCTCTCCAGCCACCTCATGTCCGAGATGGAGAACACCGCCGACGACCTGGTCGTCATCGGCCGGGGCCGGCTCGTCGCCGCCGAACCGCTCGCCGACTTCGCGGCCCGCAGCGCCGGGCGCGGCGTCACGGTGGCGACCCCGCAGGCCGCCGAACTGGCCGCCGTCCTCACCGCGGCCGGCGCGACGGTCCTGACCACGACGGCGGCAACCCCCGTCAGCGGCACCGAACGGCTCACCGTCACCGGGCTCCCCGCCGACCGGATCGGCGCACTCGCCTTCCGGCACCGCATCCGGCTGGACGAACTCACCACCCGCACCGCCTCGTTGGAGGAGGCCTTCATGGAACTCACCGCCGACAGCGTCGAATACCAGGCAGGACCGTCCCGATGACCGCACCCACCCCCGCACTCGCCCCCGCATCCGCCCCCGTATCCTCCACCGTCACGCCCGCCGTCGCCGGGCCGCGTGCCCGCTTTCGCGACCTGGTCGCCTCCGAGTGGATCAAGACGCGCTCGCTGCGCTCCACACCGTGGACCGTCGCGCTCACCGCCGTCTTCGTCCTGGGCGCCTCCACCGTGGCCACCCTCACCGACCACACCCGGCCCGATGGCCCCGACGGCCCCGCCGAGTTCCACCCCCTGCTCGCCTACCCGCCGGCCGGGTACTGGACGCTGATGCTCGTCGCCGCCGTCCTCGGCTCCCTCACCGTGGTGAGCGAGTACGGCACCGGGCTGATCCGCACCACCACCGTGGCCGTCCCCGCGCGCGGCTCGGTGGTGCTGGCCAAGGCCGCCGTCACCGCCGCCCTGTGGACCGCGGTCGGCACCGCCGTCGCGACGGGCTCGTTTCTGGCGTCCCAGGCCGTCCTGGCCGGTCGGCACGCCGCCGTCCCCCTCACCCACCCCGGGGTGCTGCGGGCGCTGGTGGCGTCCGCCCTGCTGGCCCCGGTCTGCGCCCTGGTCGGCCTGGGCCTCGGCGTACTGCTCCGGCACGCCGCCGCGACGATGGTCACCGGCGTGTTCGTGCTGCTCCTGCTGCCGCCGATGTTCTCGGAGAGCGCCCGGTGGTCGGCTTCGGTCCACCACGCGATGGTCCCGGCCGCCTGGAAGCGCCTGGTCCAGAACTGGGATCCGGACGCGGGGTCGCTGGGCTACAGCGCCGGCGTCCCCGGCTCCTGGGCCGTGTACGCCCTCTGGCCCCTGGTCGCCGTCGCACTCGCCGTCCTCGTCGTCCGCCGCCGCGACGTCTGAGCACAGCCCCGGGGGCGGCCCTCCCGCCCCCGGGGCCCGCCCGCGCCGTCAGGCCCCGGAGGGGCCGTGGCCGGTGCCGCGGTCCTCGACGAACTTCTTGAAGCGGCGCAGGTCGCCCCGCACCTGGCGGTCGAGGACGCCCATTTTGTCGGCGGCCTTCTCGGCGAAGCCGGTGGGCTGGAAGGCCATGGTCATCCGCACCCGCGTCCGGGCCGAGCCCAGCGACTCGAAGTCGACCGTGCCGGTGTGCTTCACGCTCTCGCCGGTGGTGCGCCAGGCGACCCGCTCCTCCGGCACCCGTTCGACGATCTCGGTGTCGAACTCCCGGGTCAACCCGGCGATCTTCGTCCGCCAGTGGGCATGGAGGTCGTCCAGTTGCCTGACCTCCTCCACCCCCTCCATGAACCGCGGGAACTCCTCGAAGCTCGCCCACTGGTCGTAGACGAGGCGGACCGGCACGTCCACCTCGATCGACTCCTGCACCGTGCTCATCGCCACACCTCTCCGCACTGTCCCGCCGCCCGGCCCGATCCACCCGGACCGGGGCACCGGACCACGCCCGCCGACCGCACCATCCGTCGACGGCACCACTCCCAATCTCGCCCCTCCCCCGAGCCCCGGCAACCGGCCGCCCACACCCGCCGCACCGAACGGCCGCACCGAACGGCCGAGCCTGCGTGTGCGCCGCGTCGCCGCCGGCCCGCGGCACGGTCCACCGCGCGACCGAACGGCCTCCCGACGGCTCGACAAGCTCATGGGGGAGTCATGGGCGAGCTCATGCGCGGACGGCGTCCCCCGCGGCTCAGGGTGGCGTGATGAGGCTGCTGAGGCGGGAGGCGAGCCAGGGCTTGCGGCCTCCGGCGCGCAGGCGGCCGCGGGTGACGGCCTTCCAGGTGGGCATCCGGCGGAAGGCGACCAGCAGGAACGCGGTCGGGTCGGCGGTGATCCGGCAGTCGTAGGAGCGGGGCGGGGCGTCCCGGGCCACGGTCATCTCCCCGCCGTCGACGACGACGGCGAGCCGCGGGCCGCCCTCGATCGCAAGGTCGAAGGCGATGCGCACGCCGCGGGCCTTCGCCGTGTCCAGGACCAGCGGCATCATCGTCGGCATCGCCTGTCCGAGCACCAGGCGGGCGTCGTGCGGGTCGATCGTCCAGGGGAGCTTCGCCCCGCGCGCGATGTCCAGGCCGTGCAGCAGCGTCTCGTTGAGCAGAAGGCCGGTGAGCACCGACAGCGGGACGGCGAACCCGGGCCCGTACCAGGGCGCGGCGACGGGCGTGTCCGGGGCGAGGCCCTCGGTGGTGCGCAGGAACCGCTCGCCCTGCTCGGCGACGAGGTCGACCGGGCGGGCGCCGCCCTCGGCGCCGAACAGGCCGACGGCCTTGGCGTTGACGGCGGCGATCCGCTCGGCGAACGGCAGGTCGTCCGACGGCAGGATGCCGTCCCACGCCACCGCGCCGTCGGCGGCGACCGCGGAGCAGTACGCGACGTACACGGCCGCCAGGTGCGCTCCGACGTCGCCGACCGTCCACGGCGCGACACCCGAGGGGGCGGCGGGGTCGGCGGCGTCGCGCAGCAGGCGCTCCAGCCGCGGGGTCGCTGCGCCCAGGGCGGCGCGGGTCTTCTCGTGCTCGACGACGGGGTCGTAACCCGTGGCGGTGCCCATCTCGTTCCCCCCATGGCTGCGGACGAGCCCGCACATTACCGCCGGGTAGCCGGTGCGCAACAGGGGGCCGTGTGCCGTCGACGCCGCGAACTCCCCTGCCGCGCAGCCGGGCCCGCCATGCCCGGCGTCAGTGGAGCTGGATGATCTGGATGAGGTTGCCGCAGGTGTCGTCGAGGACGGCGATGGTGGCCGGGCCGAGTTCGAGGGGGTCCTGGGTGAACCTGACGCCGAGGGCGAGCAGGCGGTCGTACTCGGTGCGGACGTCGTCGACGGCGAAGGAGGCGGCCGGGATGCCGTCACCGACCAGGCCGGCCTTGTACGGGCCGACGGCGGGGTGGCCGTCGGGCTCCAGGAGCAGCTGGGTGCCGTCGGGGTCCTCCGGGGAGACGACGGTCAGCCACCGGTCGGAGCCGACCGGCACGTCGTTCTTCTTCCGGAAGCCGAGGACGTCGGTGTAGAAGCTCAGGGCCTTCGTCTGGTCGTCGACGAAGACGCTGGTCAGGTGGATCCTCATCGGTCGCTCTCCGCGGGTTCGGGTGGCCGGCGCGCACGGGTCCCGGGCGGGACCGGCCGTTGGCCGGGCGGGCGCCGTGGGAACGATCCTCGGCGATCACCCCGGCCCGGGCAAGCATCGACCACGCCGAGTCGGACGGCCCGCCGGACCTGGCCGGCCCGTCAGGTCCCGGCGGTGAAGCGCTGCCGGGCGGCCTCGACGTCGCCGAGGTAGCGGTGCGACCAGTCGCACATCGCGGCGACGGCGGCGCTGAGGGCCTGGCCGGCCTCGGTGAGGGTGTACTCGACGCGCGGCGGCACCTCGGGGTGCACGCGGCGCTCGACGAGCCCGTTGCGCTCAAGCATGCGGAGGTTCTGGGTGAGCATCTTGTGGCTGATGCCCTCGACCCGGTTCCGCAGTTCGCCGAAGCGCAGGGTGCCGGCGCCGAGCGCCTCGATGATCAGCATCGCCCACTTGTTGGCGATGTCGGTGAAGATCTCCCGCGCCAGGACGTCCTTCGCGGTCGGGTCCGCATCGTCGGACAGGCCGTTGAGCTGGTCGGTCACCTCGGGGTTCCCCAGTCACTGAAAAGTGCGTTCTTCCACGTCGTCGCACACTCTCCTACGGTGACCGAGTAACCGCAAGAGAGCCGCGTTGCGGCACACGAGCTGACGAGGAGTCGGTCATGGCCATCAAGCTGGTGAACCCCGAGGGACTGCCGACGGTGGACGTCTACCACCAGGTGTCGATCGCGTCCGGGTCGCGGACGGTCCACGTCGCCGGGCAGGTCGCCTGGGACGGGGGCGGCGAGGGGATCGCCGAGGGCGGGCTCGCCGCCCAGGTCGAGCAGTGCTACCTGAACGTCGCCACCGCCCTGGCGGGTGCCGGCGCCGGCTTCGAGGACGTGGTGAAGCTGACCGTCCACGTCGTCGACTGGGAGCCCGGGAAGATGCCGGCCCTGCTGGAGGGAATCGACCGGGCGAGGACGGCGCTCGGCGTCACCCACGCACCCCCGGCCACCCTGCTCGGCGTCGCAGCCCTGGCCCTTCCGGAGCACCTGGTCGAGGTCGAGGCGGTCGCCGTCCTGGACTGACGCGGGCGGCGAACGGGCGGGCGTCCACGTATCGACGGGGTCAAGCCCCCGCAGGACGACGCCAAACGCGCAGCCATCCCCTCCCGCGCCAAGCTCCGGGACATCCGCACCGCCGGTGATGACACGCTCCTCCTCATCGCCGGCCTGATGATCGGATGCGGCATGCGCAACCACGAGGCGCCGGCCGAGGTAGTCGCCTGGTCCCGCCGGTCGCCCGGGCACGTGCCGGTTGACACGCCAGCTCATGGAATGTCCGTCAAGTTGATCCGTTCGGATCCGGGCGACAGCAGGAACCGCCCCTTCGCGTACCAGTCGCGCCGTGCCCCTGACAGCGCTCGCGCAGTTGATCTCTGCGATGGGATCGACCGAATCGTCGCGGAGTGATGTGAACATGAAGGTGCGAAGCAAGATTGCCGCCGTCTCGGCGGCCTGTGCGCGGCTGCGGGGCGACCCCGGTGACGTGATCGCTCATGGGGCGAAGGTAGTCGCGTCATGACCGCCCGGGGTCAGCACTGGTCTCACTGGTTCCAGTTGGTCAGAGGGCGGGGGTGGGGGTTGTGGGTGCCGGTGTGGTGGCGTGGGCACGGTTGTCCTGGAGGGTGGTGAGTCGGCGGACGAGCAGGATGGCCAGGCAGGCGGAGGCGGTGAAGCAGAGGCATTCGGCGATCTCCAGCCACCCTATGGTCTGGAAGGATTCGAGTGCGGCGTCGATGTCCATCTCGCCGGGGGCGGCGGAGGTGGGGCCTGTACGGACGACGACTGCGGTGATCCAGCCGAGGAGCATGGAGCTGATCCAGGTGGTCCACCAGGAGGAGACGAGGCCCTGGTCGATGGGTGCGCGTTCGTTGTAGGGGCCGGTGACGGGGGCGCTGGCCTGCCAGCAGTCGACCACGATGCGCCAGGGCATGAAGATGCTCACGATGGGCGTGAACCAGGCGCCGATCGTCTAGCCCTTGCCGTGCTGGTGGTCGTTGGGGGCGAACAGGTCGGCGTTGGTGCGCACGCGGTAGAGCCAGGTGATGAACAGGGTGCCGGTTGCCGCCAGCAGGGCGTAGCCGGTCCAGGTCAGTGCTTCCCCGATGGCGGTGAAGGTCTCGATGCCTTCCTTGGCCTCCAGGTCTCCGTCGGCGAAGGCGGAGGCCGCCGAGACGCCGTACAGGTCGGTGGCCACGAAGGCGAGGCCGAGCAGGGCGGAGAGTGCGAGCAGGACGTTGACGGCGTTGCCCAGGGCGGCGGGGGACCGGTAGGCGCCGGAGCAGGTGAAGCACCGGCCGGTCGGTCCCGAGGCCGGACGTACTGCGCACACCACACACGACAGCAAAGGGGGATCCTCACGTGGAACGCCGGGGCGGGGTCCCCGGGCGGGAGTGACCTTGGCGGTACGAATGTTCGACGGTCCATCGGGTTATTGCAGGTCAGAGCCCTCGGGCAATCGGCTCACTGAAGATCGCTCAACCAGCCAGGGCGCCCGGCCGAGGGCCCGGACCACACCCCTGCCGGGAGGAGGGGGCGGATCGTTTGGTTCACCGTTCCGATGGGACCGGCGCTGTCGCTGTTGTCCCACACCGGTCCACCCGGCCAGCGGACCGGCGGTGAGCGACGGGGTAGCCCTGATCGCCGCCGTCGGCGACCGGCTCGGCGACCAGGGCCTGACGGTCCACCCCACCCGGAAGCCGGCCAACGACCGGGCCCAGGGTCGACTGCGCCTGACCCTCGCGCTGATCGTCCCGGGCCGCGGAGCCCTGCTGACCGGCCGCCACCGCGCCCGCGGGATCCCCAGGTCGTAGGCACACGTGCCGTACGCATTAGGTGCCGGCCCGCCATCGGCCGTCCGGGAACAGCCTTCAGGACAGCACGCCCGACGCGCCTGCCGGCTCCGCGTCCCCGGTGCCGTCGACTGCCTTCAGCAGGAGCTCGGCCAGTTGGTCCGGTGCGACGACCATGCAGTCGTGGCCGCTCCGCAGGTGCCACACCTGGGACGGGGAGCCGTTGGGCTGTGTCGCGGGCACGGGACGGCGCACGACGCCCTCCGGCACGGCGCCGACGCAGTGGATGTGCATCCGGGAGACGGCGGCCATGGCCGGGTTGTCCAGTCGGACCGGCTGCCGGAAGCAGCGCGCCGACTCGTCCGAGAGCAAGGTGCGTAGCCAGGCCGTGTCCGCCGGGTCGGTGACCCCGAACAGGCCTGTGGGCGCCGGTCCTTCCGGCATCGGCGGGATGCGCCAGGGGGTGTCGGAGTCGGCGGCGAGTTCGAGCAGGTGCCGGGTCAGGGGCATGACGTCGAGCACGCTCTCGCCGTCGACCGGAACCATCGCGTCGACATAGACCAGACCGGCGATCCGCTCCGGAACCTGGTTGGCCACGCCGGATATGACCATTCCGGCGTAGCTGTGCCCGACCAGCACCACGTCGGTGAGGTCTTCCCAGAGGAGGAGGTCGACGACGTCGGAGACATGGGTGTCGAGTCCCACCTCCGGGTCGAGCAGGTGCTGGCTTTCGCCGTGGCCGGTGAGTGAGGGGGCGAACACCCGGTGCCCGGCCCGGGTCAGCAGGGGTACCACCCGGTCCCAGACGCGCCCGCTGTGCCAGGCGCCATGGACGAGGACGTAGATCTCCGTTCGCGGTGTACTCATGGAACAGGACGCTACTGAGCCGGCGGGTACCTCTTGGTACCCTTCGGCCCATGCGTGACTCAGCGGGAGGTGTCTTCCTCGCCGACTGCCCGGCCCGGCTGGCCATTGAGATCATCGCCAACAAGTGGGCGGTCGTCGTCCTGTTCGCACTCAGCCGCGGACCGCGCCGGCACGGTGAACTCGTCGATCTCATCGGCGGCATCTCGCGCAAGGTGCTCACCCAGACGTTGCGCAGGCTGCAGGGTTACGGCCTGGTCGAGCGCCGCGCGTACGCCGAAGCGCCTCCACGGGTCGAGTACGGCCTGACCGAACTCGGCCTGACCCTTGTCGAACCGATCGCCGTCCTGACGGACTGGGCGCGGTCGTACGGTGAGGCCGTCGTCGGCTTCCAGGAAGCGGCGGAGGACGAACCGGCGTCCGGCGCGTGACCGCGGTGGCCACGGACGGCATCGGCATCGGGGTCGGCCTCGGGGTCGGCCTCGGGATCGGCTGGGCGGTCGACGACAGCACTGGCGTCAGCGGCCGGCCCGGGGCCCCGGGAGGGGGCCGGGGCCGGGGCCGGGGCTCACGGGACGAAGACGAGGCGTTCGTCGGTCCGGTGGTGGTGCCACTCCTGCGCGATCCTGCGCACCCACGACGTGGTCCAGGCCACCACCAAGGAGATCGCGCAGAGCAGGAGGCTCGCCGCGGCGGGAGCAGGCCCACCGGGAGGCGGCCGTCGTGCGGACGCTACAGTGCGCGGATGGTTCTGCGGATGCTGTGGGACGTGGGTGTGAGGGTGGCCTGGGTCGCCCTGGGAATGCTCACCTGGGTGATGTTCAGTCTGGCCACCGGCATCGACTCGACGTTCAGCCTGGGTGTGTCGATTCTGGCCACTGCCCTGCTGTGCCACCGGTGGAGGGCACGGCGGCAGAAGGCCCGACTCGCCGACCGCAAGGCCGCCTCCCGGCCCCGGGTCGGAGAGGTCCTGGTCGACCAGATCCGGTGGCGTTCTGACCAGGTCCTTCCGAAGGGGACGTGGGAGCTGCGACCGGGAGGCGGGGAGAGCGGCGGTGAAGCGGGGAACCTCGGCGAGGACCCGGAGGTCCGCCGTCACCGGCGACAGGACGCGCCACTACGCGCAGCTCCGAAGGCACGCGCACGGCGTCGGCGCACCGGCACGGGGCCCCGCACGGAAGGGCAGGCGTTGGCATGACCACCAATCACTCCCCTGCGACCCCGGTCCGGCGGGCGGGGGATCACGGCGAGGGGCCGGCGAACCCCGACCCCGGCCCCCACCCCCACCCCGATTCCGGCTCCCGCCGGGTCCCGATCGAGGCCGAACACCTCCCGGAGTACGGGGACGACCACGCACTGCGGTTGGCTGTCGAGGCCGCCATCGGCGCCGTCCCGGGTCTCGGTCTGCACCGGAGCGAGCTCGACGGCGGGTCCACCTGGCGCGTACTGCACAACCTGCGGGCCGTCGCCGGGCTTCTCGCCACCGGCTCGTCCGCGGACATCGACGGCCCCGGCGTGGGAAACCGGGTGGGAAACCTGGTTGGAAACCGGATGGGCTGGACGGTCGACCGCACGGGCACCCGGCTCTTCGACGGGGACTACCACGGCCACGGCTGGGTCCACCTGCTCGGCCGGACCGCACCGCTCGCCTTCGCCGCCTCCTCCCCGCTGCTCGGGGAGGAGCAGCGCGCCTCACTCGCCGTGCTCCTGGACGAGCTGGTCCGGGATCCGTTCGCCGGCGGTGCACGGTCACTGCGGGTCCTGACGGTCGGTGAGGCCCTTGGCGCCGGTGGCGCCGCGACTCTGCAGGCCGGTGACGTGCTCCGGCACGGCGACCGCACTGCGGTCCTGCTGGCCTGTGTCCGTCGTACCGCCTCCGAGTGCCGCTGGACCGCCCTCGACCATGACCCGTCCGGTGTATTCGGTCCCGTCGCCGATCTCGGCACGATCGCGGTGGACCCGATGGAGCACGGCGCCGCGGCCGAGTGGATCTCCGGGTTCACGGGCCTGCTGAGGCTGCACGGGCCGGTCCCCCGCCCGGGCGCGTGGGCGGAGGAGTTCGACCGGGTCACCGGCATCGGCCGTTCCCGTTCCGCGCTGCTGCTGGCCGCCCCGCCGGCGATGCTCGACTGGAGGAGCAGTCTCCCCACGGCCGGGGGGCTCGCCGGCGTCGGGCTCGCCCCCGCTGCCGCCGCGGCCGCCCGGTCCTGGCTGAGCGGTCAGGGGCTCTCCGACATCCACGTCGCCCTGCTGCCCGCCGACCCGGGCGAACTCTGGCGTACGGGCCTGTCCGTCGCCGCGGCCGCCACCGCCTGGGTCGGCAGCCGCGGCCGCCGGATCGCCCTGCCCGAGGAACGGCAGACCGAGGTCACCGACGGCGCCGTCCACGAGATCGAGGCGGTCCTCAACGCGTCGACCGTCCCGTGGATCACCGGCACCACGATCCAGCGGGTCCGCCGCACCGAGTCCGGCCCTGCCCTCGTCGCCGACGAGCCGGCCGCCGTGCCCGACCCCGGCGACCTCGGCAAGGCCGTCCGGGCCCTGCGCTGGCTCGCCCACCACCTGCCGTACGGCGATCCGCTGCGCCCGCTGCTGCCCGAGGGGCTGGCCGCCCTCCGCCGACGCGTCGCCGACCCGGGCCTGTACCTCGATCTGGGGCGAATCTGCACGGTCATGAACAGCACCCTGCCCGGCGAGCTCCGGTCGCACGCCGGGGACGCCGCCGGCGAGGGCCCGACGGACACCCTGCTCGCCTGCGGCAGGGCACTCGGCATCGCCCCCGGCCCTGACGGTGAGACGGCCTACCTGAGGCCGGGCGCCCTCACCGGCGCCCACGATCCGGTGCTCGACCTGCTCGACGAACTGGCCGCCGGGACCTACGCACTGTGGGACCTGCGGGCCGTACGGTCCCTGCTCGGCGACGACATCGCCCGTCTGGTCGCGGACGGCTCCGCCGCTGACGAACCGCCCGGCTGGCCCCAGGACCCGCGGCGCAGCGCGCCCGCCCTGGTCGCCGAGGCGGCCGCGGCACTCGGCCTCGGCGGGGACGCCGCCACCCTCTACCTCCAGCTGCTGGCCCTTCCCGCTCCGACCGACCGCAACACCGCGCGGTGGACGGGCTGGAAGCCCGCCCGGATGAAGGCCGCCCGCGCCGAACTCGCCTCCGGAGAGCTGGTCGTGACGGCCAAGCGCACCCGGGCCGGGCGCGGCCTCTTCCTCCCCGGCGGCTGGCAGGACGGCAGTATCGGGGCGGGTGTTCCGCTGGAGAGCTGGAAGGCCGGCCTCTACCCGCTCTTCACCAACCAGGAGATCCTCCCGGCCGTCCCCGCCCCCGAACTGTTCGCCCTCGCCTGGCGCCGTGTCACCGACGGCGACGCGCCCGGTCACGCGTAGGCCGACCTCGTATCCCTGTGCGCCCCGCGCAAGGAAGTCGGGGAGGGACTGGCCCGGGGGCGCAGGCCGGGGCGCAGGGCCACGCCGTCGGTTGCGGCGGCCGAGGAGCAGGGCGAGCAGGGTACGGGATGCGCGTCCCGGTGCTCGCGGTCGGCGACGGGGCGCTGGGGTTCTGGACGGCGCTGCGCGATGTGTTCCCCGAGACCCGCGAGCAGACGTCGTCGACTGGGAGCCCGGGAAGATGCCGGCGCGGCTGGAGGGGATCGGCTGGGCGAGGACGGCGCTCGGCGTCGCTGCTCTGGCCCTGCCGGAGTGCCTGGCCGAGGTCGAGGCGGTCGCGGTCCTGGACCGAACCGGGCGGCGAACGGGCGCGTGCCCGGGCGGTCTCGCGGATTCGGTCCCGCGCCGAGCCGGCGGGCGGTAGCCTCGCGGCGGGCGTCCGGCGAGGAGCGGCCGGCGGGAGGAGGGGGCGCTGTGGAGCAGTCGACTCGGTCGGTCCGTGGCCCGGGGGCGCCCGACGGCCCGCTGGCGGACAGTGTGACGGAGGCCGTGCTGCTGGCCGGTCTGCCGGTCGCCTTCGGCGGCCACGGGCCCGGCGTCCACGTACGCCCTGCGGAGCACCTCGACGGCGGGCGCCGCGACGACCTGGTCATCGTCGACTGGCTTCCCTCCGAGCGGCTGACCGCGGCGGCGGCCACGGCGGGGGCCGAACGGGCGTCGGCCGGGCGGACCGTCTGCACCGCGCTGGAGAACGCCCTCGCCGAGTTCCTGCCGGCCTTCGGCCTGGTCGTGGACGAGCACCGGCCCGGTGCGGGCGTGCGGGTCGGCCGCGCGGACGCGGGCGCGCTCGCCCTGCCGTCCACCGCCGTGCCCGCGCCGCGCGAACCCGGAGCGACGCCGGCCGAGCTCGGCATCGGCGCGACGGGCGTGGCGGCGGTCCGCCGGGCAGCCGCCCTGGCCGGGCTGCCGCTGGCGCGGCACACCGGCGATCCCGGCGTCACCCTGGGCCGGTGTCCGGCGGTCGGGCCCGACGACGCGGCTGCGGCCGGCGCCGCCGACGTCGGTTGGAACCCCTCGCACCGCCTCACCGGTCCGGACCCCGGGGTGGCTGCCGCGGTCGAGGCGGTGCATGCCGCCATGCTCCACGCGGTGGGCACGGCGCTGGGGGCGTGCGGTACGGAGCTGCGGTGGGTGCGGCCGGCGGGTCTGCCCGCGCAGTTGCGGGCCTTCGGTCCGTCCGGGGCCGACGCAGGGCACGGCTGAGGCTCGGCGCAACCACGCGGGCTCAGGCCGGGAGGACCTGCGGGCCGTCCCGGGGGATCGTGCGCCAGCCGTCGGCGATGTCCTGGTGGAGGCGTCGCCCGCACGTGGCGGCTCCGGCGAGAGCGGGGACGGGCAGCGCGTCGGGCCACAGCCACACGGGGCCGTCGTCCTGCACCGCGCGCGCGGGGTCGGCGGCCCGAGCTGCAGGGTCGGTGTTCCGAGCGGCAGGGTCGGTGTTCCGGACGGCGGGGCCCACGGCCCGGACGGCGGCGTAGGCGGGCAGCAGGTCGGCCATCGACTGCCAGGTGCCGAGCACCGGGCCCACCCGCTTGCGCAGAACGTGGACGCCCGCCACCGGCAGCCCGTTGGCGAGGACGTCGAGGGCCTTCGGGGCTCCCGCGTGCGGGGTCCCCAGGGTCAGCAGGGCCCGGCAGCGGCTCCAGTTCTCGTCCGACTGCGCCAGCCAGTACCGGACGACGAGCCCGCCGAGCGAGTGCGCCACGATGATCAACCGCTTGTCGTGCGTCCCCCGGTCGGGCCAGAGCGCGGCGAGCCGCTCGTCGACGGCGGCCCCGAACCGCTCGGCGGCGTCCCGCACGCCCAGGCGGAAGTCGTAGCCGAACCCGACGACGGTCGCCGCGGTGGTGCGTCCGCCCGGCGTGCCGTCGTCCAGCACCGCGCCCCGCAGCGAACCCAGGCGCGCCAGCAGGCCGTTGTAGCCGTGCACCGGCGTCCAGGACGGCATCGCCTTGCGCGTGGGCACCAGCCCGACCGGCACCAGCCGGGGGTTGACGTCCACGCTGAGCGCCTCCGGCCGGCGCAGCAGCCCGAGGTCGCGCACGGCCGCCGACCAGATCGGACGCTCCGGCGCTCCCCCCTCCGCGAGCAGACTGCCCCCGATGCCCGGCACGACCATCACCAGGTGTTGACGATCCGGCATGTTCCGGTCCCCTCCCCGAAGCCTGATCCGGCCGCCCAGTCTGGCTGACTGCCGTGCGACTGCGGCGCGTTGGGCGGAGCTGCAACGAAAGCCGGACATTGGCAATGGACACGATTCCACCGGGTGAACGTTCGTACGATTCCTCGAACCGCCGGGCGTCGGGCTCGCCGCCGCGGTGGGCGCCGGGGCGCTCGTCGCGCCTGCGCGCGGCGCGCTCGATCGAAAAACCGTTCGAGACCCGCGGGAAGCCCCTCCTAGACTGATGATCATGCGTGCTGTTCGTACCCCGGCGCTGATCGCCGCCGCCGCCATCGCCCTGCTCGGTGCCTGCTCCGGAGCGCCCGAGGGCCCCTCCGCCGGCCCGTCCACCGCCCCGGCCGCCCACGCCGGCGCCGGATCCGACGACCCGACCGACGAGCCGTCGCCGGAGCCCACCAAGGTCGACGTCCGTGCCCTCACCTCGGCCGAAGTCCAGCACCGGTGGTGGAGCTGGGCCGGATCCACCGCGACCGCACGCAACCCGGTCGTCGACACCGACGGCCGCCACTGCGCCGAGGGCCAGAAGGACGGCATCTGGCTGCTCGCCGGCACCTTCGGCACGACCACCACCCGCCGGTGCACCGTCCCCGCCCACACCCCGATCCTCTTCCCGGTGGTCAACAGCTACGGCACGTCCGCGAACTGCCTCACCTTCATGGACGCCGCCCAGGGCAGCGCGGTACTCGACGGCAAGAACCTGACCGTCGAGGCGCTGGGCGCGACGCTGATCAATCCCGAACGGGTCAAGGACGGCCCGGTCGCGGAGCACCACGACATCGAGAACTCCTGGGCCTGCGGCCTCTGGGTCCGCCTGGACGGGCTGACCCCCGGCCAGCACGAGATCGTCTTCCGCGGCAGCTCCGGCGACTTCGCCACCGGCGTCGACTACTGGCTCACCGTCACCGACGGCCCGCTCCCCGGCTCCTCTGTGGCACCGGCCGCCCTCACGGGCGCGTAGCGGGGGTCCGGGGAACCCGGGGACCGCAGACAGCACGCCACGGGCCCCGCCGGACGAACCGGCGGGGCCCGCGCGACGCGGTGTCAGCCCGCGGTACTCAGCTCTCCTCGGAGGAGCGCAGCCGGCGCGAAGCCACCAGCAGGCCCGCACCCGCGACGACCGCCGCAGCGGCGCCGCCGGCCTCCCAGCCGAGCGCGTCGCCCGCGCCCGTGGCGGCGAGGGTGCCGGAGACCGGGGCGGCGGCGGTCGCCGCCGTGCTGGCGGTCGTGGTCTTGCTGGTGGTGCCGGTCGTAGCGGTCGTACCGGTGGTCAGCGAGGCCTGCTTCGCCTGGGCGTCCGCCTGCTGCTGAGCGGCCTTGCGGGCGTCCGTCTCGGCCTGCGCGCGGGCCGCGTTCGCCGCGTCCACCGCCTCGGCCGCGGCGCGGCCGGACTTCAGGAAGGCCCGGACGTCCTCGTAGGAGCCCTCGAACGCCTTGAGGGCCGCCTTGCGCACCTCGGGGCCGCCCGACTCGATGAGCTGGGAGACCCTGACCCGGTCGTCGCTCTCGCGAAGCACCGGGTACTGGACGTTCAGGAACTTCTTGACGTCGTCCCAGGTCCCGTTCATCGCGGTGTTGGCCGCCTCGCGCACGCGCGGACCGGTGTCCTTGTGGCTCATGATCTGTATCAGCCGGAGGCGGTCGTCGCCCTCCCGGGCATGGAACTGGCCGTCCCGCCACTTATTCGCCATCACCCCAGGTCGGGGCCACGCCCCCGTCGAGGCCGCCGGTTCAGCGGAGGACGACCGTCACCCGGGAGTCCCTCAGGCGCTGCACGATCTCCTCGAAGTAGGAGAGCCCGCTCTTCGTCTCCACCTGGTCCGCCAGGGCGCGCCGGGCGACCTCGGAGTCGTGCCAGACCAGGGTGAAGGGCGGGGCCACGCCGAACCCGCCGCCCAGACAGTCGCTGAAGGCGTTCCACTCCCGCCCGAAGTACCGGCCGGGACCGAGCAGGGCCTCGGCCAGCGCACAGTGCAGCCCGGGGACGTCCGTGACGAACCGGCCGTCGAGGTGGTGCTCGCCGCCGCTACGGTCGGTCGTGGGCACCGGCACCCGCCAGGCCCGGGGAGTGAGGTCCAGCCACAGCTCCCTGCCCCGCTCGTCGTACGGCGCCCAGGCGTTGGGCTCGGCGGGCGGGCCCTGGTACCACTGCTCCCAGATCGGGCGGGCCGCCCGCGGGGGCCGGTCGCCGCCGTCCGCGAGGGTCAGGTCGAGCAGCCCGTCGCCGAGGCTGGACGGACGGGACTCGACGACGTCCAGGGCGACGGTCCGCTCGTCCATCACACCGCCGCTGCGGTCCAGTGTCAGGAGCCGGACCCAGCCCGGGACCTCCCCCTCCCGATGCCCCTCCCGTTGCCCCTCCAGCGCCGCGAGCAGGGGCGCGGCGGGCTCGCAGCCGATCAGCTCCAACGGCTCGGCGTCCGGGCCCTCCCGCGGCTCGAACAGGCCGTCCACCGCCGAGCACCGGCCGGCCGACGGGTCGCCGGTCCTCGTGCCGGCCCACAGCTGGAAGCGGGGCTCCGCGGGCACGCCCGGGACGTTGCCCTCGTCCCGGACCCCGGCCGCGATCACCACGTCGTACCGTGCGGGGTCGGCCGGGTGCGGCCGGTGCGCCACCACGACCACGTCGACGAGTTCGTACCACATGGCGGACCGCTCGCCGTCCAGGACCTCGACGCCGAAGTCGCCCAGCCCGCGCAGCGGGACGTCGGGCGCGGAGAGGACGTCCCGCAGCGGGCCCTCGGGCAGGCAGCCGCGGAGCGTCAGGATCTCCCGCGGCGGCGGGACCGGATCGACGAACAGCCCCTCGACGCCCGCACACCTTGCCCACACCTGCTCGACGCCGTCCGCGTCGTCCTGCACCAGGAGGTACCGCACCGGGAAGCCCCGGTCCCACCCGATCCGGTCCTCGCCCCGCACCCGTCCCCCGAACCCCTGATCGATCATCGGCCCTACGATACGGCCCCGTGCGCTCCCTCCGCCCCGCACCAGCAGGGCGGCGGCCGGTCGGCGCCGGGCGCGGGCCAGTCGGTCGGCACCGGCAGCGTGTCGACCAGCCGCGCGATCGCGCGCGCCGGCGCCGCCACGGCAGGAAGCGCGGCACCGCGGACAACTGTGCGACGAGCGCACCGAGTTCCGGCGGCCCAAGGTGC
Source organism: Kitasatospora sp. NPDC054939 (assembly GCF_053610105.1). NCBI lineage: Bacteria > Bacillati > Actinomycetota > Actinomycetes > Kitasatosporales > Streptomycetaceae > Kitasatospora > Kitasatospora sp. NPDC054939. The sequence goes on from NZ_JBSGXP010000027.1 coordinate 19,265, forward strand.
GGGGTCCGTCCGGCCGGTCCGGACGATCCGCGCGCCGACCGAGGGCCTGCCGAACAGGTGGACGGCGCAGCGCACCTGAGGAGCGCTCGGCACCTCGCCCCGGGGCGAGGTGCCGGGTTCGCCGACGGCGCCGGCCGCCGCCGGCCGGTCAGCCGGTGATGTCCAGGGCCGTTCCGTAGAGCCGCTCGACGTGCAGCCGGATGACGACCCTGCGCTCGGCGACCAGTTCGGCGAGGAACGCGTCCTCGTCCTCGCCCTCGGGCCTCGCGGCCGCCGGGATCATCCCGAGCAGTTCCCGCCCCACCGCGTCACCGGGTTCGGTCGTGATCCCGGACACCTCGGCCGTGCCCTCGGCGACGGCGAACGACCAGACGTCACCGCCCTGGACGTGCACGGCCGCCTGCGGGTTGCGCTGCAGGTGTCGGACCTTGATGCGGTCGGCCGTCGAAGAGAACCGGACGGTGCGGGACTCCGGGTCCCAGCTGTACACCATGGTGGTCAGATGGGGGTGCCCGCTCTGCTTCACCGTGGCGAGGGTGCCGAACTGCTGCCCGGCGAGCAGCTCGGAGAGGGCGTCGTCGGACAGGGAGCGAGGTGCGGGTCGTTGAGTCATGCCGTGATCAACTTCGGCAACCGCCTTGGCATTCCCCGGCCGCGCACCCGATCCGACGACGACGCCGAGTCGGCTCACCCCGCGGCACCCGCCAGACTGCCCGCGAGGTGGTCGCAGAGGTGCGGCAGCCAGTCGGGCCGGGCGTTGCCGAGCAGGTGGTCGCCGTGGGGGACGGTGAGGTGGCGGCCGCGCGGGGCGAGGCGGGCCAGTGCTTCGCCGTCGGCCACGCCGGGGATGACGTCCGTTCCGCCGTCCACGACGAGGAGTGGGGCGGTGATCCGGGGTGCCAGGTCGGTGAGGTCGACGCCGTCGGCGAACGCGCGGGCGGCGTCGGGCCCGCCGGTGCGCCGGGCCAGGAGGTCCTGGACGGGCGGCGGGAGCTGGTCCCAGTCGAGGCGGAAGGGGCCGCTGACGGTGGCGACGGCGGCCACCCGGGGTTCCAGTGCGGCCGTCCGGGCGGCGAACCAGCCGCCGAGGCTGAGGCCGACCAGGCCGAACCGGTCGAGGCCGAGGGTGTCGGCGATCCGGCCGACCACCCGCTCGTAGTCGGCCGGGAGGGTGGAGGTGGCCGCGAGGGCGCCCTGCCCGGGGCCGTCGGTCGCGAACACGGCCAGCCCGCGGGCGAGCAGGGCGTCGGCGAGGTCGAGGAACTCCTCCTTGGCCGAGTCGAGTCCGGGGACGACGACCACGGTGGCGGATGCGTCGGCGGGCCCCCGCAGCCAGCCGGTGAACCCTTCGCCGCTCACCCGCCGCGCCCCGGGCTCCAGCAGGGCGAGCGCCCGGCCGAGGGCGTCGTCGGCCGCGGCGGCGGCCCGGTGGGCCTCCGCGTACGGCACCAGCGTGGCGAGGTGGAACCAACGGGCCGCCGTCAGCAGGTGCCCGCCCGCCGAGGTGGGCGAGGCGGCGGCCGCGGCGCGGCGCACGTGCTGCTGTGCGGTGCGGGCGAACTCGGGCCCCCAGTCGGCGACTTCGCCGAGCCGGTCGGTGACCCGCCGGTACTCGTGGGGGTCGACGCCGGCGCCGGTGGCGCGGGCGTACTGGGCGGCGGCGAATTCCCGGGCGTTCATCGGTTCCCTCCGATCAGCAGGACGGCCTTGCCGCGGATCCGGCGTTCCCGCAGGTCCACCAGGGTGTCGGCGGTCTGCGCCCAGTCGGCGGTCCGGCCGATCTCCGGGTGCAGCCGGCCCCGGTCGACGAGCCGGACGAGCGCGGCGAGGTCGGCGCCGTAGGGGGCTCCGGCGTAGTGGAAGTGCCGGACGGTGGCGCGTTGGGGCCCGGCGAGGAGGTCGAAGAAGTCGAGGGTCACCGGGGTGCGGGAGGCCTGGCCGAACCAGACGAGCGTTCCGCCGGGGCGCAGTCGGGCCAGGGCCGCGGGCAGCGCGGGGCCGCCGGTGGACTCCAGGACGACGTCGAACGGCCCGTCGGCCTCGGCGACGTCGTGCACCACGCGGGCGCCGAGGGCGGCGAGCCGTTCGCCGCGCTCCGGCGTGGCGGTGACGGCGGTGAGGTCGGCCCCGGCGCCGACGGCGAGTTCGGTGACGTAGTGCCCGACCCCGCCGGAGGCACCGGTGAGCAGGACCCGCAGGCCGGCCGTCGATCCGGCCGTACGGAGCAGGCGCAGGGCGGTGATCCCGGCCAGCGGCAGGGCGGCGGCACTGACGGTGTCCACGCCGTCGGGGAGCACGGCGAGGGAGTGGGTGGGCACGGCGGCGTACTCGGCCCAGCCGCCCTGCGGCGGGTGTCCGACCACCCGGGTGCCGACGGCGGGTCCGGAGCCGTCGGCGGCCTGCTGGACGACGAGTCCGGCGACGTCCTTGCCGGGCAGCAGCCCGGGCTCGGGGCGTTCGAGGAGGAAGGTCTCGCCGCGGTTGGGCGCGAACGCCTCGACCTTGACCAGGACTTCGTCGGGCGCGGGCACGGGCTGGGGCACCTCGGCGAACGCGACCGGGCGCGCCGGGTCCCCGGTGGGGATCAGTCTCTGCATGACCGCCATGCAACCCGCTCGGCCCTCCGGTGATCCAACAACGGACCGGCGATGCCGACAACCGGTGGTTGTCGCCCGAGGTGAGGAGTCGCCCGAGGTGCGTAGTCGCCTAAGGTGAGGGCCGTGGATCTCGATGTGGCGCAGGTGCGCGCCTTCGTACGCGCCGCGGAGGAACTGCACTTCGGGCGGGCCGCCGACACCCTGGCGATCTCCCAGCAGGCGCTGTCCAAGCGGGTCGCACGGCTGGAGTCGCTGCTGGGGGCGGAGCTGTTCCACCGCACCGCCCACGGGGTGGCGCTGACGGGCGCCGGGGAGCGCTTCCTGCAGCCCGCCCGCCAGACGGTGGCCGCCGCCGACACCGCGGTCGCGGCGGTGACCGGCGGACGGCGCGCCCTGCACGTGGACGTCTGGGGCCACCTGTACGCGCCGACCCGCACGCTGGCCCGGATCGCCGCAGCGGCCGGGGAGTTGGTGCTCGGGCACGGGCGCGACCTGCCGTCGGTGACGGAGGCGCTGCTGCGGGGCGACGTCGACGCGGCCTTCGGCCGGGTACACCCGCCGCTGCACGCCGGGCTGACGCACCGCCTGGTGCGCCTCGAACCGGTGGACGCCGTGCTGGGCGCCGGCCATCCGCTCGCCGCCGAACCGGTGCTGCGGCCGGCGCAGTTGCGCGACAGTGTGCTCTGGGCGCCGGGCGCGCTGGACCGGCTCGACTTCCTGCACCGCTTCGCCGAGCGCTTCGGCATCCGGGAGACCGCGGCGGGCCTCAATCTGGGCCTGCCGCACTTCCTCGGCGAGGTGGCCGGCGATCCGCGGCGCTTCTCGCTGCTGCCCGCCGACGTGCCGCTGCCGCCGGTCCCCGGACTGCGCTCCGTCCCACTGGCCGAGCCCACCCCGTTGTACGCGTGGTCCCTGCTGTGGCGCACCGGCCCGGCGCACCCGGGGCTGGACGGCCTCCTGACCGCCTGCGCGGAGCAGGCCCGGAGCAGCCGCTGGCTGGAGTACGACCCGGCCCGCGACTGGCTCCCCGAACCGCCCGCGGCGGCTGCCGCGTAGGCCCGACCGCCCGATCGGCGCGCCCGCCGGGGACGGGCCCGAGACCGGGGTGCGCCGCGGCGGAGTCCGGGGCGCACGGCCCGTCGGCCCTCTCGATCGGCTCCTCCTCCGCGAGGATTCGGGGGACCTCGTCCACCGGGACGGACCAGTGGCACGCGCCGCACGCCGGGCCGGCCGACCGCCACCCCCACGAGAACCGGAGCGCACCGTGCGACTGCTCCTGACCTCCGACACCCACGTCCCGAAGCGGGCGCGGTCACTGCCCCCCGCCCTCCTCGACGCGATCGACGAGGCCGACGTCGTCTTCCACGCCGGCGACTGGATCGACATCGCCACGCTCCGGCTGTTCCGGGCCCGGGCCGCGCGGCTGGTCGCCGTCCACGGCAACAACGACGGACCGGCGCTGCGGGCGGAGCTGCCCGAGATCGCCCGCGTCGAACTCCAGGGGGTCCGCTTCGCGGTCGTCCACGAGACCGGGCCGGCCCGGGGCCGCGAGCTGCGGTGCGCGTCCCGGTTCCCCGACGCCGACGTCCTGGTCTTCGGGCACAGTCACATCCCGTGGGACAGCCTCGCCCCGAACGGACTGCGGCTGCTCAATCCCGGCTCGCCGACCGACCGGCGCCGGCAGCCCTTCGCCACCTACCTGACCGCCGGCCTCGACGACGGCCGTCTCGCGGACGTCCACCTGCACCGGCTGCCGCCCCGGACCTGAGCGGAGCGGAGCGGGAGCTGCGGACGACTCGTCCCCGAACGGATGAATTTGTGGGGCGCGCGGACGCATTCCGGTATCTCTTTCGGCGACACCTCCGTCCCCCCTCAGGAAAGGCCTCCCATGCGCGTCCGCCTCGTCCTCGCCTCCGCCGCGAGCACCCTCCTCGTCCTGGGCCTCGCCGCCGCCCCCACCCAGGCGGCCTCGACGTCCCGGGTGACCGTGGACCCCGCTGGCACACTGGCCGCCGACGGCGTCCCCACCCTCTCCGGCACCTACCGCTGCTCCCCCGGCGGCCGCGGCCCCGTCTTCGTCAGCAGCAGCATCGTCCAGGGCAACCGGACGACGGGCACCGGAAGCACGGCGGCCACCTGTGACGGCCAGGTCCACACGTGGGTCCACACCAACAGCGACGCCGGCTCCGCCCTCCGCTACTCCCCGGGCACGGTCACCGTGCGGGCGCACCTGCTGCGGCTGACCACCCAGCACGGCCTGCCGCTGCCCGAGCCGATCGCCCAGGGCGAGGCGCAGGTCGAGCTGAGCTGAACGCCCGCGGTCCCCGGGCCGGCGTGCCCGTCCTACCCCCGCCGGTCCGGGGCCCCCGGCGCATCCCGGCTACCCGCCCGCGGCCGGCCCACCCGCCCAGGCGGCGGGACAGTCGCGGTCGTCCACGAGCAGGACCTCCAGGGTGCGGGGGCCGTGGACGCCCTCGACGCGGTCGAGTTCGATGTCGCTGGTGGCGGACGGGCCGGAGACGAAGGTGAGCGGGCGGCGCGGGTCGAGGGCGGCCAGGGCCTCCGGCAGGTCGCCGACGATCTGGGCGGCCCGGACGATGCACAGGTGGTGGTCGGGGACGAGGGTGAGGGCGCGCCTGCCCTGGCCGGGGCCCGCGTCGAGGACGATCGTGCCGGTGACGGCGATGGCGGCGGCCGCGGTGGTGACCACGGCGTCGGCCGCGTCGAGGTCGGCGAGGGCGACCGGTTCCTCGCCCGGCGGCCAGGCCGGCCGGGGGCGGAGCTCCTCGGGGAAGCCGGGCGGGACGACGACGCGGGTGTGGCCGTGCGCGGCGAGGGCCGACCGGACGGCGTCCGCGGCGGTGGCGGGGGTGCACCGCAGGACGGTGGCGCGGTAGTCGGCGACGCGTTCGGCGAACAGTTCCACGAGGTCCCCGGCGGCGTGGCTGCGCAGGTGGGCGCGCGGGACGGGGACGTCGTCGGGGTGCTCGTCCGCGGGGACGTCGGCGAGGGCCGCCCGGATCCGGTCGAGGACGAGTCGGCGGGTGGTCACGAGGTCCCCCGGTTCTTGCGCCACCAGGTCCGGAAGGACTCGGCGGGCGGGGTGGCGGTGTCGCGGGCGGCGGACCAGCCGCGCAGGGGTCCGGGGAGCGGGCCGATGCGTCCCTCTCGGCCGAGCACCCTGCCGCCGGCCGAGGCGGCCTTCTGTGCCGCGGCGAGGCGGGCGGGCGACGCGAGGACCGCGGCGGCGGCCTTCATGGCGAGGGCCTCGGCGGTGGGCAGCCGGTTCGCCCGGCGCTCTGACTCGACGACCTGGGCACGCAGGTGGGTGAGCACCTCGGGGATGTCGATCTGCACGGGGCAGGCGTCGTAGCAGGCGCCGCACAGGGTGGAGGCGAACGGCAGGGAGGGGGCGTTCTCCACCCCCGCCAGCTGCGGGGTGAGGACGGCGCCGATCGGGCCCGGGTAGACGGATCCGTAGGCGTGGCCGCCGGTGCGCTCGTAGACCGGGCAGACGTTCAGGCAGGCCGAGCAGCGGATGCAGTGGAGGGCCTGCCGGCCGACCTCGTCGGCGAGCGTCGCGGTGCGGCCGTTGTCGAGCAGGACGAGGTGGAAGTCCTGCGGGCCGTCGCCGGGGGTGGTGCCGGTCCACATCGAGGTGTAGGGGTTCATCCGCTCGCCGGTGGAGGAGCGCGGCAGCAGTTGGAGGAAGACCTCCAGGTCGGTGAAGGCGGGGACGACCTTCTCGATCCCCATGACGGTGATCAGGGTCTCGGGCAGGGTGAGGCACATGCGGCCGTTGCCCTCCGACTCGACCACGACGACGGTGCCGGTGTCGGCGCAGGCGAAGTTGGCGCCGGAGACCGCGACCTTCGCGGTGAGGAACTTCGCGCGCAGGTGGAGGCGGGCCGCCTCGGCGAGCGCGGCCGGGTCGTCGGTGAGGTCCGCGGGTGCGGGGCGGCCCCGCCGGCCCATGTGCTGCGCGAAGATGTCGCGGATCTCGCCGCGGCCCCGGTGGATGGCGGGGACGAGGATGTGCGAGGGGCGGTCGTCGGCGAGTTGGACGATGAGTTCGGCGAGGTCGGTCTCGTACGCGGTGATGCCCTCGGCCGCCAGGGCCTCGTTCAGGCCGATCTCCTGGGTGGCCATCGACTTGACCTTGACGACCTCGCGCTCGCCGGTGGCCCGGACCAGCTCCGCGACCATCCGGTTCGCCTCGGCCGCGTCGGCGGCCCAGTGGACGGTACCGCCGGCCTTGGTGACGGACGCTTCGAGCTGTTCGAGGTACTGGTCGAGGTGGCGCAGCGTGCGCCGTTTGATGGCGGCTCCGGTGGCGCGGAGTTCCTCCCAGTCGGTCAGTTCGCCGGTGGCTGCGAGGCGTTTGTCGCGGATGGTGGTGGTGGCCCGGCGCAGGTTGCGGCGCTGGCGGGTGTCGGCGAGGGCGGTGGCTGCGGCTTCGGGGAAGGCGGGGGTGCCGAGCCAGACGAGGCCGTGGGTGTCCTTCATCGGCGGGCTCCTTCGGTGGCGGCGAGGATCTCGGCCAGGTGGAGGGTGCGTACGCCGGAGTTGAGGCGGGACAGGCCGCCGCCGATGTGCATCAGGCAGGAGTTGTCGGCGGCGCACACCACCTCGGCCCCGGTGTCCAGGACGCCGCGCATCTTGTCGGCGAGCATCGCGGTGGAGGTCGCGGCGTTCTTGACGGCGAACGTGCCGCCGAAGCCGCAGCAGGTGTCCGAGGCGGGGAGGTCGACGAGGTCGATGCCGCGGACGGCGCGCAGCAGGCGCAGTGGCCGGTCCCCGAGGCGCAGGCCGCGCAGGGAGTGGCAGGTCGGGTGGTAGGTGACGCGGTGCGGGAAGGCGGCACCGACGTCCTCGACGTGCAGGACCTCGGTGAGGAACTCGGTGAACTCGTGGACCTTCGGCACCAGTTGGGCCACCCGGTCCTGCAGTTCGGCGGACGCGTGGCGGGCGGCGAGCAAAGGGTGGTTCGCGCGGACCATGCCGGCGCAGGAGGCCGAGGGGGTCACGACGGCGTCGTACGCGGCGAAGGCATCGGCGAACCGCCGGACCAGGGGCAGGGCCTCGGGCCGGTAGCCGGTGTTGAAGTGCAGTTGGCCGCAGCAGGTCTGGCCGGTGGGGAAGTCGACGGTGTGGCCGAGGCGTTCGAGGACCTCGACGACGGCGCGGCCGGTGCCGGGGAAGAGCGTGTCGTTGAAGCAGGTGATGAACAGGGCGATGCGCATCCGGGTCAGTCCCCCTGGCGGCTCGGGGCTGGAGGTGTGGGCACGTGGGCGTTCAGCGGTCCTTCGGAGCGCAGATCGTCCCACAGCTCGAGCGGGATGTCCCGGTGGTGCCGGTGGTGCCGGGCGGGGCGTCGCGGGCCGGTTGCCGGTACGCCGGCCGCCCCCTCCGCCCCCTCCGCCGCCTCCGTGAACGACGGACGACGGACGACGGACGGCGGCAGCGGCCGGGTGGGTGTCCGGTCACTGCCGCCGTCCTCGTGCAGGGGATCAACGGCCCTGGAGGGCCTTGACGTTGTCGCCGAAGGTCCAGCCCTTCGAGCCGTCCCAGTTGATCGACCAGGTCATCAGGCCCTTCAGCGAACCGCCGAAGGCGTTCCACGACTGGCTGACCAGGCTCGGGGCCATGTGGCCGCCGCCCGCACCGGGCTGGGCCGGCAGGCCGGGGACCTGCTTGTCGTAGGGCACCTTGATGGTGGTGCCCTGGATGACCAGGCCGTTGTTCAGGCACTCGGTCTGCTTGGTGAAACCCTGGACGGTCCCGGCCGAGTAGGAGTCACCCGAGCAGCCGTACATGCTGCCGTTGTAGTACTGCATGTTGAGCCACCACAGGCGGCCGTTGTCGGCGTACTTCTTGATGATCGGCAGGTAGGAGCCCCAGATCGACCCGTAGGTGACGCTGCCGCCCGTGACGTACGCGGTCTCCGGGGCCATCGTCAGGCCGAAGCCGGCGGGCATCTGGGCCAGGACGCCGTCGATGATGCGGATCAGGTTGGCCTGCGAGGCGGACAGCGTGTTGATGTTGCCGCTGCCGGACAGGCCGGTCTCGATGTCGATGTCGATCCCGTCGAAGTTGTACTTCTTGAGGATCGGGACGACGGTCGCCACGAACCGGTCAGCCACCGTGCTGGAGCTCAGGTCGATGCCCGCGGTGGCGCCGCCGATCGACATCAGGAGGGTCGCCCCGGCCGCCTTGGCCTGGCACATCTCGGCGGGGGTCGAGACCTTGACGCCGGCGTCCATGCCGTCCTGCCACAGGACGGTGCCGTCCGAGAGGATCACCGGGAAGGCCGCGTTGATGACGTTGTAGCCGTGTGCGGCGATCCGGCTGTCCGTGATGGGGACCCAGCCCATGCCGGGGTGCACGCCGTTGGCCGCGCCGTCCCAGTTCTCCCAGTAGCCCTGCAGCACCTTGCCGGACGGCTTGGGCTTCGTGGGGCAGGTCTCCCCCGGCGGGGTGGTGGTCGGCGGCGCCGTGGTCGTGGGCGGCGCCGTCGTGGTGGGCGGTGCGGTGGTGGTGGGCGGGGCCGTGGTCGTCGGCGCCGGGGTGGTCGGCGTGGGGCTGCTGCCGCCGGGGCCGGCGAGCGACACGTCGTCCGCGTGGTAGGCGGGCTGCCCGTACCAGCCGTGCAGGTAGACGGTCACCGAGGTGGTGCTCGGCCCGGTGGTGAAGGCGACGCTGAGCTGCCCGTACGACGCGTTGTTGGCCGTCCAGGTGGACGGGGTGCCGGTGAGGCCGGTGCCGGTGGCGCCCAGGTAGACGTAGCTGCCCTGGACGTACGCGCTCAGCGTGTACTGGGAGTTGGGCTGCACGCTGACGGTCTGGGTGCACTGGGCGTTGTCCAGGCCGGTCGGCGTCGCCTTGAGCGCGCCGGTGCCGGAGCGGACCGGGCTGCCGACGGCCGCGCCGGAACCGCCGGTGCAGGTCCAGCCGGAGAGTCCGCTCTCGAACCCGGGGTTGGCCACCAGGTTGGTGGTGGCGGCCCCGGCGGTGACGGAGCCTGCCACGGCGAGGCCGGCTCCGACGAGGGCGGCGGCGCTGAGCCCGGCGAGGGAGCGGCTCAGAACGGTCGATCCCTGCGCGGGCCGGACGCCACGGTGCACCCGCGACGCCCGTTCCACGACCACCCGCTGCGGGCGGGCGCCGCCACCCTCGGGACGTACTGCCTCGTGACGGCCGCTCTCCGGACGGGGGTGGGACTCGCCCGACGGGCGTGGTGCGCGCGACCTTCGACGGAACATGCTGTGCTCCCTTCCCGCCGAGCGCCATGGACATGACCATCGCGTGGGGGCGTGACGCCCGGCTCTGGGGTGAGGTGGGGACATGTGGGGCTGTGCCGGTCCGGATCGTAGGAGGGCCGACCGGGCGCGTCAATAGGTCTGGACCACTGCCGAGGGGAGCGACTCGGCAGGACGCCGGCGGTCAGCGGAACTTCCGTGCACAGGACGGCAGGTGAGCGCCCGTTCAGTCCTCGTCGAGGATCCGGCGGAGGGTGGTGTCGATGTCCAGGTGCTCGGATTCCGAGCCGGCCGGGACGAGTTCGAAGGACTCGGTGAGGAAGGCCGTGACGTCGTCGTTCGGGGCGCTGAGCACGGTCGTGCCGGTGGGGCCGGTCAGGGCGATGATGACCTCGCCGGAGCGGCCCGGGCGCACCTGGACGTCGCCGTTGCCGACCAGGCCGTGGCGGCCCTCGTTCAGGAGCTCGCGGCCGAAGTACCAGCAGACGCCCGGGTCCTCGTCGCCGCCGTTGCTCCCGGCCGGGAAGGACAGGCGGGCCGTGTAGGGGTGCCGGGTGTCGAAGCGGAGTTCCGCGTCGACGGTGACGTCGGGCAGCGGGCCCGCGGGGAATCGCACCTGCATCGGACGGACGGCGGTCATCGGCATCGAACAGCCTCCAGCGCTCGGCGTCGTCGACGGCCCGGCCGGGCCGACGGGCAACCGTCTACCCGGAGCACCGTCCGGCAGTCACCGCCACCCGGACCTCCACAGTTCCCCCACGAACGGGCGGAGCGCGGCCGCAGGCCCGCTCCGGGGCGGGTCCGGCGCGCCCGACCGGGGCCGTCGGACACGCCCTACGATGTGGCCATGGTCGACCGCGAGCAGGTACCGGGCGCAGGCAGCGGGCACGAGGGCGCCCCGAGCGAGACCCGGCTCGCGGCCGCCGCCACGGTCTTCGCGCTGCTGGCCGATCCCACCCGTCTGCACATCCTGTGGCTGCTCACCCGGGGCGAGGCGGACGTGACGACGCTCGCCACCGCCTGCGGGGCGGCCCGGCCCGCCGTGAGCCAGCACCTCGCCAAACTCCGGCTGGCCGGGCTGGTCGACGCCCGGCGCGACGGGCGGCACGCGGTGTACGCGCTGAAGGACGGCCACCTGCGCCGGCTGGTGACCGAGGCGCTGAGCCATGCGGACCACCAGGTCACCGGGGAACCCTGGCATGCGTGAGCCCGGCCGGTACGGGGCCTGAGCCCGGCCGGTACGGGGCCTGAGCCCGGCCGGTACGGGGCCAGGGCGGTTGCCCGCCCCGACCGCGGGGTATCGGCTCCACAGTCGACAGGTGCGCACATGCGCACACGTCACTAGGCTGGAACCAGCGAACCACCACCCCGCCGCCGTCCGCAGGGATGCGCCCGCATGCTCGCCGTACTGCGCAACCGCACCTACCGCCACCTGTTCGCCGCCCAGGTCGTCGCCCTGGTCGGCACCGGCCTCGCCACCGTCGCCCTCAGCCTGCTCGCCTACGAGCTCGCCGGCGCCGATGCCTCCGCCGTGCTCGGGACGGCCCTGGCGATCAAGATGATCGCGTACGTCGGCATCGCCCCCGTCGTCGGTGCCGTCGCCGACCGGATACCCCGGCGGGCCGTGCTGGTGGGGACGGACCTCACCCGGGCCGCGGTCGCCCTCACCCTGCCGTTCGTCACCCAGGTCTGGCAGGTCTACGTCCTGGTGTTCCTGCTGCAGTGCGCCTCCGCCGCCTTCACCCCGACCTTCACCGCCACCATCCCCGAGGTCCTGCCCGACGAACGGGACTACACCCGGGCACTGTCGATGAGCCGCATCGCGTACGACCTGGAGAGCCTGTTCAGCCCGGCCCTCGCGGCCGCCCTGCTGGCCGTGGTCTCGTACGACCGGCTCTTCATCGGGACGGCCGTCGGCTTCCTCGCCTCGGCCGCCCTGGTGGTCTCGGTCGTCCTGCCCGGGCCGCGGCCGGTGGAGCGCACCGGGTTCCACCGGCGGGCCGCCTTCGGCACCCGGCTGTACTGGGCCACGCCGCGGCTGCGCGCCCTGCTCGCCCTGGACCTGGCCGTCGCGGCGGCCGGTGCCGTCGTGTTCGTCAACACCGTCGTCGTGGTGCAGGGGCACTTCGGCCGGGCCGCCGGCTTCGTCTCGCTCGCGCTGGGCGCCTACGGCCTCGGTTCCGTGCTCGCCGCGCTCGCGCTCCCCCGGCTGCTGGGCCGGCTGAGCGACCGGAGGGTCATGCTGGGCGCCGCGTCCGTGCTGCCCGGGGTGCTCGCCGCCGTCGCCGCCGCGACCGCGGTCGCCCCGAGCGGCTGGAGCTGGGCGGCGCTGCTGGTCTGCTGGGCCGCGATCGGGGCGGCCTGCTCGGCCGTCCTCACGCCCGGCGGGCGGGTGGTCCGCCGGTCGGCCGCCGGCCCCGACCTGCCCGCGGCCTTCGCCGCGCAGTTCTCCCTCTCGCACGGCTGCTGGCTGCTGACCTACCCCCTGGCGGGCCTGCTCGCGGCGGGCGCCGGGCTGCCGCTCACCGCGGTCGTGCTCGGCTGCCTCGCGCTGGCCGCGACGGCCGCGGCCCGCGCGGTCTGGCCGGCCCGCGACCCGGCGAGCCTCGGCCACGTCCACGACGACCTGCCCGAGGGGCACCCGCACCTCGTGGACGCCCGGCGCACCGCGCTCGGCTGGAGCCACGGGCACGACTTCGTCATCGACGCGCTGCACACCCGGTGGCCCGCCAGGGGCGACCACTCCCCGGCCCGGATCTGACCCCGCGGGTCCAAGGACGGTGGCGGGGCGGGGTGGGCGACCCGGTCGGCCGTCCGGGCGAGGGCGGGTGAACGGCAGGGTCGGCCGGTCGTGGCGACGGGCCGGGCGGGGGTGGTGGGCCGGAGAATGCCGGGCATGACTGGTGGCGGGTCGTCGGGTGTGATGGGTGGCGGGTACGGGCGGCATTCGGCCGCGCAGCACGCCGGGATGCGGGCTGCGGCGGACCTGCTCGACCGGGCGCTGGCGGCGGTGCCGCTGCCCGCGGACGGGCGGGCGTTCGAGGTGGCGGACCTGGGGTGCGCCTCGGGGGCCAATGCGCTGGAGCCGATGCGGCGGGTGGTGGCCGCGGTGCGCGGGCGGGACGACGAGGTGTCGGTCCGGGTGACCCACACCGACATCGCCGGCAACGACTTCAACGCGCTGTTCGCCACGGTGTCCGGCTCGGGCGGGTACGCGGGGGCGGCGGAGGTGTTCGCCTGCGCGCAGGCGGGCTCCTTCTACGGGCGGCTGTTCCCGCGGGCCGGACTGCACCTGGCGTGGAGCACCATCGCGGTGCACTGGCTGTCGCGGGTGCCGCAGCCGGTCGCGGGGCACATCTGGTCGCCCCGGGCGACGGGCACGGTGCGGGATGCGCTGCGCCGGCAGTCGGCGCTGGACTGGGTGGACTTCCTCGGGCACCGGGCGGAGGAACTGGTGCCGGGCGGTCAGCTGGTCGTGGTGGGCGGGGCGGTGACCGACGACGGGGCGAGCGGTGCGGAGGAGCTGTTCGACCTGGCACTGGCGGAGCTGGAGTCGCTGGTCGCGGCGGGTGTGCTGGGCCGGGCGCAGCTGGAGGCGATGACCGTGCCGACCTGGAACCGGACGGCGGAGGAGTTCCTGGCGCCGTTGCGTTCGGGGCCGTCGGCGGAGGCGTTCCGCCTGGAGGAGCAGGAGTTCGTGGTACTGGCCGACCCCGCCTGGGAGCGGTACGCGGTGGACGGCGATGCGGAGGCCTATGCGCGGGAGGTGGCGGCGTCGTTCGTGGCGGCGTTCGGGCCGTCGCTGTTCGGCGGGACGGCAGCGGGCACGGCGGGCACGGCCACCGGGGCGGACCTCGCCGGGCGATTCGAGGCGGGCCTGGCGGCGCGGGTGCGGCGGCGGCCGGAGGCCGGGGCGGCACGCTGGCGGGTGCAGTTGCTGCGGGCCACCCGACGCGCACCCGGGTGACCTGACCGCCGGGCGGGATGTCAGGTCTGCGGCGTGCCCGGACCGCGGAAGGCGGGCGGGCGCCACGCAGGCCTGGTGCGCCAGCAGGTCGACGAAGGCGGTGGCGAGGGGGTCGGGTCGGGTGCGGGTGTACGCGGCGAGGGTGCGGCGGCCCGCCGGGTGCAGCCCGCAGGACCGTCAAGGCGGTCCTCTACGCCGTCGACAACGCGTACGTGACCGGCACCGTGCTGCACGTCGACGGGGGCGGCCGGCTCGCCTGACGGCACCCCACCGCCCGTACGGACCGGGTGCCGGTGCCGACTACTCTCGGCCACACGGATCCGCCCGGCCGTTCGGCCCCCGGGCGGATCCGGGGCACGGCCGCCGCGGATGGCGGCCGACGACGGTGGCGGCCGACGAGGGAAGGGTGGGTGACCAGGGTGCTGGACGGCCTGGACGCGGCGCTGGTCCGTGAGCTCCAGTCGGACGGGCGGGCGAGCTACCAGCGCCTGTCCGGGCTGCTCGGCGTCTCCCGGGAGGCGGTCCGGGCGCGGGTGCACCGGCTGACCTCCTCGGGGACGGTGCGGGTGGTCGGGATCGTCCGGCCGTCGGTGGTGGGGATCACGGTGGTCGCCCACGTGTCGCTGGTCGTCGAGGGGGCGGCGCGGCCGGTCGCCGAGGCGGCGGCGGCCCGCCCCGCGACCTCCTTCGTGTCCTGCACGGCCGGGGCCGGGGCGGTTATCGCCGAGGTGCGGGTCGCGGACGACACGGCGCTGGAGCGCGAGTTCGCGGCGCTGCGCGCGCTGCCGGGGGTGCGGGGGATCGAGGTGTTCCGCTGCGCCGAGCTGCTGCGGGACGCGTACTCGCCGCTGCCTGTTGAGCGGGCGCCGGTGGAGCGGGCGGCGGGTGGGCGGGCGGAGTCCGTGGACGAGACGGACCGGGTGCTGCTGGGGCTGCTCCAGATCGACGGGCGGGCCTCGTTCGCCGCCCTCGCCGAGCGGGTCGGGCTGTCCCAGCCGGCGGTGCGGGCGCGGGTGCTGCGGCTGCTGGAGTCCGGGGCGGTGCACGTGACGGGGCTGGTCGCCTCGCAGGCGCTCGGGGTGCGGGAGGCGGTCGGGGTGGGGCTGGGCGTGCGGGGTCCGGCCCGGGAGGCCGCCGGGCCGGCGGCCGACCTGCCGGGGGTCAACTACGTGGCCGCGGGGTACGGCCGCCATGACGTGGTGTGCGGGATCGACGCGGCCGACCGGGCCGCACTGCTGGCCACCGTGGACGCACTGCGCGCGCTGCCGGGGGTGGTCCGCACGGAGTCCTGGTACCACCTGGACATCGTGAAGGAGACGTACAGCTACGATCTCCCGTCCGCGACGGCGGATCGTTCGCCGAATGCACCAGTCACTTAGGAACCGCCGGATCCACGCGGAATTCACCGCCGAACGACAACCCGAATCCCTTGACGCGATGTTTTCGCCTGCCCTTGAATGACCGGCATCCCCCTCCCCCTCACCTGCAGGGATGCCCGAATGACCAGTTCCACCCCACCCGGCGTCGCCGCGCTCCCCCGCTCGCTCGGCGTCTTCGGCGGCGTCCTGCTGACCCTCTCCTGCGTGACCCCGGCCTCCTCGCTGTTCATCGTGGTGCCGCCGTTGCTCCAGTCGCAGGGCAGCGGGGCGCTCCTCACCCTCCTGATCGCGGCCGTGCTCTCGCTCGGTGTCGGCTTCTGCTACGCGGAGCTCGGCACCCTGGTGCCCAGCGCCGGGGGCGAGTACTCGATCGTCGGGCAGCTGCTCGGCCGGCTCGCGGGCTGGCTGGTATTCGTCATCTCCGTGGTGTCGCTGCTGGTCATTCCGCCGATCATCGCGCTGGGCACGGCCGGATACCTGACCTCGGTGGTCTCGCTGGACCCGGCGCTCGCCGGCGCCGCGGTGATGCTGCTCGCCGTCGCCGTGGGCGTCCTGGACATCAAGGCGAACGCGCTGATCACCGGGCTGTTCCTCGGCCTGGAGGTGCTGGCCGCGGCCGTGGTCAGCGTGCTCGGCCTCCTCCACGTCCAGCAGCCGGTCGGCACCCTGGTGCACGCGGTCGTCCCGGACGGGCAGGGCGGCACCAGCCCCTTCACCGCAGGGCTGCTGGTCTCCGGGCTCGCCGTCGCGCTGTTCACCTACAACGGCTTCGGGACCGCGGTCTACCTGTCCGAGGACCTGCGCGACCCGCGCCGCTCGGTGGCCCGCACCGTGCTGTGGTCGCTGCTGGCCGGCGTCCTGCTGATCACCGTGCCGGTCGCCGCGATCTGCCTGGGCGTCGACTCCCCCGACCGGCTCGCCGAAGGGGACCTGGTCGCGATCGTCGACTCCTGGGCCGGCAGCACGGTCGGCACCTTCGTCAGCCTCTGCATCGCCATCGCCATCCTCAACGCGGTGATCGTCATGGTGCTGCAGAACGGGCGCGTGCTGTACGCCTCCGCCCGGGACCGCACCTGGCCCGACCCGGTCAACCGGCTGCTCGGCTCGCTGCACCCCCGCTGGGGCTCGCCGTGGGCGGCCACCCTGGCCATCGGCCTGCCGGGCGCGGTGCTGGCGCTCACCGTGCCGATCGACGCGCTGCTCGGCTTCACCGGCGTCGTGGTCGCGGTCATCTACCTGCTGCTCGGCTGTGCGGCGCTGACCGCGCGGCGTGCCCGGCACCGGGCGACGCCGGCCTGGCGGATGCCGCTGTGGCCGGTCGTCCCGGTCGTCACCATCGCCGTCATCGGCTACTCGCTCACCCGGCAGACCCTCCGGGACCTGCTGATCACCGGCGCCGTGCTGCTCGTCGGCACCGCGTACTGGTTCCTCTTCCTGCGCCCGCGCAGCGCCACCCACTGGGTGCTGAGCCTGCCGGCCGATCTCGACGACCCGGCCCACCCCGGCGCCGACGACGACGCCCCCGGCGACCCCGCCCGCACCATCGCCGCCGCCGACGGCACCGCCCCCGACAGCGCCGCCGTCGCCGGCACCACCCCCCGGAACGGAGCCCGGCCGTGACCCGCCCCGCCGACCTCGTCCTGCACAACGCCCACGTCCACACCGTCGACGACACCCGGCCGCGCGCCGAGGCGGTCGCCGTCCGCGACGGCCGGATCGCCTGGCTCGGCGACGGCGACGACTGGCGGGCGCTCGCCGGCCCGGACACCGAGGTGGTCGACGCCCGGGGCCGGCTGGTGCTGCCCGGGTTCGTCGACAGCCACAACCACGTCCGGCTGGGCTCCGACGCGGACTGCGTGCAGCTCACCGGGGCCGGCAGCCTCGACGAGATCGGCGCCCGGATCGCCGAGCGGCTGCGCAGCCACCCGGACGCCGAGTGGATCGAGGCCGAGGCCTTCGACTACTCGGCGATCCCCGGCGGACGGATGCCCACCGCGGCCGACCTGGACCGCTTCACCGGCGGCCGCCCCGCCTTCGTGCTCAGCTACGACGTCCACACCGCCTGGCTGAACTCGGCGGCCCTGCGCCGCCTGGGCATCGACCGGGACACCGCGCAGACGCCGTACGGCACCGTCCGCAAGGACCCGGCCACCGGCGAGCCGACCGGCTTCCTCACCGACTTCGCCGTCCGCGGCCTCTCCCGGGACGGCCACCGGGCGCTGCGTGCGGCCGGGGTGCCGTGGGCGGACCCGGACCGGCAGTACCGGCGGCTGGCCGGCAGCCTCGACATGGCGGCCCGGTACGGGATCACCACGGTGGTCGAGCCGCAGAACTCGCTGGACGACCTGGCGCTGTTCGAGCGGGCGCTGGCCGAGGGCCGGCTGAGGTCCCGGCTGGTCGCCGGGCTGTTCCACCCGCGCGGGACAAGCCCGGAGGACCTCGCCGCATTCGCCGCGGCGGCCCGCCGGTACGCCTCCGACCGCTTCCGGGTGGGTCCGCTGAAGCTGTACATCGACGACGTGGTGGAGCCGCACACGGCGGCGCTGCTCGAACCGTACGCCGGGCACCACAGCCACCGCGGCGAGACCTTCTACCCGCCGGAGGAGTTCGCCGAGGTGCTGGCCGGGCTGGACGCAGCCGGGTTCCAGGCGTTCGTGCACGCCACCGGCGACCGGGGTATCCGTACGGTGCTGGACGCGGTGGCCCACGCCCGCGCGGTCAACGGCCCGCGCGACGCCCGCCACCAGGTCGTGCACGTGGAGTGCCTGGACCCCGCGGACGTGCCGCGGTTCGCCGAGCTCGGCGTGGTCGCCTGCATGCAGCCGCGGCACTGCTCGCCCGACATCGCCGGCCCCGGCCGGGACTGGGCCGAGGCCGTCGGTGAGTACCGCTGGACCAAGGCCTGGCCGATGCGCAGCCTGCACGAGGCGGGCGCCGTCCTGGCGCTGTCCAGTGACTGGAACGTCGCCGAGATGGACCCGATGGTCGGCCTCTACACGGCGGTGACGCGCCGCGGGCTGGCCGGCGGCGACCCGTGGATGCCCGGCGAGACCCTGGACCTGGCGACCGCACTGCGCGGCTACACCCTGGGCAGCGCCTACGCCGTCCACCTCGACGGCGAGCTGGGCAGCCTCACCCCGGGCAAGCACGCCGACCTGGTGATGCTCTCCGAGGACCTCTTCGCGGTGGAACCGAAGGCGTACCTGGACACCCGGGTCGAGCTCGGCGTCCTCGCCGGCGAGGTCGTCCACCGCGCCGCCTGACCCGTCCGCCGCCCCGCCCCGCGCGCCCGCCCCCGGGCCCGTCCGCCTCCGCACGACGACCTCCGGTTCACCCGGTGCCCGTCGTGCGGATGCGGGCGAGCAGGGCCGCGGCGCCGTCCTCCGCGGCGATCCCGCGGGCGAGCTCGGTCGCGCGGCGGCGGAGGGACGGTTCGGACAGGCAGGCCGCGATGGCGTCGCCGAGGGCTTCGGCGCCGAGGTCCTGGAACGGCAGGGGCCGGGGGGCGACTCCCAGCCGGTGCAGCCGCGAGGCCCAGAACGGCTGGTCGGCCATGACGGGCACGGGTACGGCGGGCACGCCGGCGCGCAGGGCGGCGCCGGTGGTGCCCGCCCCGGCGTGGTGGACGACCGCGGCGGTACGCGGGAAGAGCCAGTCGTGCGGGACGTCACCGACGGCCAGCACGTCCGCTCCGCCAGCCGTCAGCTCGGCCCACCCCGCCTGCACCACCGCACGGACGCCGGCCCGCCGAACGGCCGCGGCCACCAGCGCGCCGAGCCGTTCCCCCTGCCCCGGCGCCATGCTGCCGAAGCCGATGAACACCGGGGGCGGACCGGCCTGGAGGAAGTCGACCAGCTCGGCCGGCGGCTGCCAGTGCTGCGGCCGGGCGGGCCACCAGTAGCCCACCGTCTCGACCCCGGTCGGCCAGTCGCCGGGGCGGGGCACCACCAGCGGGCTGTAGCCGTGGAGGACGGGTCGGAGGTCGCCCGGGGCCGGTGGCGGGCCGGCGGGCAGTCCGAGGCGGGCGCGCAGCCGGTCCACGGCTCCGGCGAAGAGGCCCTCCGCGCGTCCCAGCACCTCCCGGCCCGCGGCGAGGTTGCCCTCCGGGCCCAGGTCGTCGGTGCTGCTGCCCGCACCGGGCAGCGGGAACCGCCCGGTGGCGAAGGCCGGTACGAGGTAGGTGCCGATGACGGGGACGCCGAACGCCTCGCCGGCCGTCCGGCTGAGCGGCGCCGGGCCGAAGGCGGTGAGCAGCAGGTCGGCGCCGCCCGCGACGGCCTCGGCCACTCCGTCGGCCAGCCCGTCGACGTACGCCCGGGTCAGCGCGCGGGCCTCCTCGCGCGACGCCGCCCGTGCCCAGTCCCGGATGAGCGCCTGCGGGTCTCCGGGCACGGTCCGGTGGTCGAGGCCGCATCCTCGCAGGAGTTCGGCGAAGGACGGGTGGGCGGCCACGGCGACCTGGTGGCCCGCCTCCAGCAGGCGCCGGCCCAGCCCGGTGAAGGGGGCGACGTCCCCCCGGGAACCGGCGGTGATGATCAGGATCCGCATGCGGCGATTCTCCCCGACGATCGAGCGCGTGACCCCTCCCCCGACTCTTGCATGCAATGCATGCAATGACTACCGTGGCCGTCATGCAGGCCGAGACGGCGCACCGGCGGTTGCGCGAACTGATCCTCGACGGGCGCTATCCGCCCGGCACGCGACTGACCGAGCTGGAGGTCGCGGCCGTCCTGGAGATGAGCCGGACCCCGGTGCGGGAGGCGTTCCGGGCGCTGGCGGCCAACGGGCTGGTGACGGACGCCGGGCGCGGGGTGCGGGTGGTGGAGCTGGACGAACGGGAGCTGGCGGACGCCTACCGGGTGCGCGCCGCACTGGAGGCGCTGACCACCGAACTGGCCGCCGAACGGCAGCGGGCCGGCCGGATCGCGCCCGCCGAGCTCGCCGAACTGCGCGGGCTCGCCGACCTCACCCACACGGCGACCGCGGCCGGCGACCTGGCCGCGGGCGTCCGGCTCAACCGCCGCTTCCACCGCCGGATCGCCGAACTCGCCGACAGCCCGATCGCGTTGCACACCCTCGACCTGCTGTGGGACCGGATCCAGGTGTCCACCCGGCGCTCGCTGCGCCCGGCGGGCCGTACGGACGTGGTGGACGCCCAGCACCGAGCGGTGCTGGACGCTGTGGCCGCCGGCGATCCGCAGGCCGCGGGCGCCGCGGCCCGCCGCCACGTTCTGGACACCTGCACCGCCCAAGCCCCCACCCGCAAGAGCGAGACGGAGTAGCCGCCATGAGCCGCCTGCACACCTATGCCACCCGGGTCACCTGGACCGGGAACCTCGGCACCGGCACCAGCCACTACCGCGCCTACACCCGGGCGCACGAGGTGGCCTCCGGCGATCTGCCGCCGATCCTGGGCAGTTCGGACCCGACGTTCCGCGGTGATCCCTCGCGCTGGAACCCGGAGCAGCTGCTGCTGGCCGCGCTGTCCCAGTGCCACATGCTGTCGTATCTGCACTTCTGCGCGGTGAACGGCGTGGTGGTCACCTCGTACGTGGACGAGGCGACCGGGACGATGGCGACCGCGGGGGACAGCGGGCAGTTCACCGAGGCGGTGGTGCACCCGCGGATCACCGTCGCGGAGGAGTCGATGGTGGCGGCCGCGGTCGAGTTGCACAAGGAGGCCCACCGGGCCTGCTTCATCGCCAACTCGGTGAACTTCCCGGTCCGGCACGAGCCGACGGTGACGGTGGGCTGACCCGCCGCCGGGAGCACCTTGAGTCCTTGAAGTACCGTGCGGGGCCCGGGCGTCGAGCGATCGGCGCACCGGGCCCCGCCGTCGTGCCGGGGCTCCCCGGCGGGGGCGCGCGAACGGTCAGGGGCGCGCACGAGAGGTCAGGGGCGCACGAGCCGCTCGCCGGGGACCACCGCGACGCCGAGGATCTCGATCATCGCCTCGGGCTGCCAGAGCCCGGTCGTCCCGATGCCCGCCATGGCCGGGTAGACCGGGCCCGCGAGTTCGCGCCAGACCTTGCCGATCTCCTTGCCGTGCGCCTGGTAGTCGGGGATGTCGGTGAGGTGGAGCGTCACGCTGACCAGGTCCTCCGGGATCCCGCCGACCTCCCGAAGCGTGGTCAGGACGTTGCCGAACGCCTGCCGGAACTGCTCGACGATGCCGCCGGGGACGATCCGCATCCGGTCGTCGAGGGCGGTCTGCCCGCCCAGGTAGAGGGTGTTGCCGACGAGCGTGCCGTGCGAGTAGCCGCTCGGGGCGGGCAGCGAGGGCGGGTTCACCGGGATCGGGGGCATGGGCGCGTACCTCCTCGGGCGGGCCCCGTGACGGGCCCTCGGGCGGGCTGACTGCAGGCAGCGTAACGCATCTATTGACTGTCTTCGACGGTCGTGAAAATCTCGCTATACCGCTGCCCGCTGATCGTTGCCGTCCCGTGGGAGGACGCCGATGAGACTCGCCACCGTGGTCCACGACGGCCGTACGACGGCCGCCCTGCTCGACGGCGCACACTGGCGGAGGCTGCCGGCCCGGGACCTCTCCGAGCTGCTGGCGGCCACCGCCCCCGACCGGATCGCCGCACTCGCCGGGGCCGAGCTGCCCGGCGCCGTCCCCGTACTGCCGCTGCCCGCGCCGCGCAAGGTGGTCTGCTGCGGCCTCAACTACGCCGACCACATCGCCGAGACGGGCCGTCAGCTGCCGACCCATCCGACGCTGTTCGCCAAGTTCGCCGACACCCTGACCGGACCCGCGGACGACCTGGTCCTCCCGAAGGGCCTCGACCTGGACTGGGAGGCGGAGCTCGCGGTCGTCGTCGGCGCCCGGCTGGCCCGCGCGGACCGGCACGAGGCCGCGCGGGCCGTCGCCGGGTACACCGTCGCCAACGACGTGAGCGTGCGCGACTGGCAGCGGCGCACCCTGCAGTGGTTTCAGGGCAAGGCCTGGGACCGCACCACCCCGCTCGGCCCGGTGGTCGTCACCCCCGACGAGCTCGATCCCGCCGCGGGCGTCGAGGTGGTCTGCCGGGTCAACGGCGCCGAGCGCCAGCGCGGCAACACCCGCACCCTGGTGTTCGACGCACCCGCACTGCTCGCCTACGTCTCGGCCTTCACCGCCCTGCACCCGGGCGACCTCGTGCTGACCGGCACCCCCGGCGGGGTGGGCATGGGTATGGACCCGCCCGTGTACCTCGCCGACGGGGACCTCCTGGAGACCGAGATCCAGGGCATCGGCACCCTGCACAACCGCATCCGCCTCACCGCCGACCCCCTCCCCGACCTCTCCCCCGACAGGAGCTGAGCATGGGACCCGACCCCGGGCACGCCGTCACCGGCGACAACTCGATGTACGCGACCGAATCCGGGCTGGTCGTGCCGGTGGTGACGCGCGGCGGTCTGGAGACCGGCGCCACCACCCAGACGGACGGCGCCTCCCGGATCTCCGGCGTCTCCGTCCAGCACACCCCGGCCACCCGGCTGTGGTTCGGGAAGGTGAGCAACGAATCCGGCTTCCGCTCGGTGCCGCACCACCACGGCGAGGCGGAGACCGGCGGGTACGTGCTGTCCGGGCTGGCCCGGATCTACTTCGGCGACGGCTTCCGGGACTACCTCGACCTGGCCGAGGGCGACTGGATCTTCGTCCCGCCGTACCTGCCGCACATCGAGTGCAACCTCGACCGGAACCGGCCACTGACCTGGCTGACCACCCGCACCCCGGAGAACATCGTGGTCAACCTCCCCCAGGTGGCGGACGCCGACCTGCGCGACTGGCAGGACCGGCCGTGACCGACCTCAGGACCGCACCGACCTCGGCGGTCTTCACCGCCGCCGTCACGCTCACCCCCACCGAGCCCGAGCACTTCGACCGGGCCTTCACCGCGACCACCCAGCCGTGCCCCTGGCCCAAGGCGTACGGCGGCGACATGGTCGCCCAGGCCGCCGCCGCCGCCGTCCGGTCGGTCGAGGGCAAGACCCTGCACTCGATGCACTCCTACTTCCTGCGGCCCGTCGACATCGGCGCCGACGTGCGCTACGAGGTGGAGCTGCTGCGCGACGGCCGCGGCTACGCCACCCGGCAGGTCCGCGGCTTCCAGCACGGCAAGCCCGTCTACACCTGCCTGGCGAGCTTCGCCACCGGCGAGCCGGGCGCCAGCTACGCCGCCAAGCCGCCGGCCGGGGTCCCGGGGCCCGAGGAACTGCCCAGCTCCGCCGCGTACCTGGCCGCCGCCGGTACCGGGGGCACCATGACCGACGCGTCCAGGGAGTACTGGAGCGGCGGACGCAGCTTCGACATGCGGCACGTCCCGGGCCCGGTCTACCTGACCGTCGAGGGCGAGCGGGTGCCGCACCAGGCGGTCTGGGTGCGCCCGTTCGACGCACTGCGCCCGGTCGAGGGCCTGACCGACGAACAGCGCGACCTGACCGCGCTGGCGTACGTCTGCGACTACACCGTCCTGGAGCCGGTGCTGCGGACGCTGGGCCTCGCCTGGGCGCAACCGGGGCTGGTGACCGCCAGCCTGGACCACGCGATGTGGTTCCACCGGCCCGGCCGGGTGGACGGCTGGCTGCTGTACGCCCAGGAGGCGGTGGCGGCCGAGTCGGGCCGCGGGCTCGCGGTGGGGCGGTTCTTCACCGCCGACCACGTGCACCTCGCCACCGTCGTCCAGGAAGGCCTGATCCGCGCCCTCTGACCGGTACGGGGCCCCCGCGGGCCCGCGGAAAGGAACCCAGATGGACCAGCTGGACCGGACCGGGAGATCGGAGCCCTCGGGCCGGGCGGAGCTCGCCCCCTCCGCCTATCCGGACACCTTCGCCCGCGACCACCTCCCGCCGCGCCGCCTGTGGCCGGTGCTGGAGTTCACCACCGAGCAGGTGCAGTACCCCGAACGGCTGAACGCGGCCACCGAACTGGTCGACGTGCCCGCCGCGCTGCACGGCGCCGACCGGCCGGCCCTGCGGACGCCGCAGGGCGAGGTGTGGACGTACGGGGAGCTGCGGCGGCGGGCGAACCGGATCGCCCGGGTCCTGGCCGAGGACCTGGGGCTGACCCCCGGCAACCGGGTGCTGCTGCGCTCGCCCAACAACCCGTGGACGGTCGCGGTGTGGCTGGGGGTGCTCAAGGCCGGCGGCATCGCCGTGACGACGATGGCGGCGCTGCGGGCCCGCGAACTCGCGCCGATCGCCGAGCGGACACTGCCGGTGCTGGCCCTGGTCGACCACCGGTTCACGGCGGAGGTCGAGGCGGTGCGCGACACCGTGCTGCCCTCGCTGGTGGTGGTGCCGTACGGCGGCGACGCGCCGGACGACCTGGTGCGCCGCGCGGCGGGCAAGCCGGCGGAGTTCACGGCGGTCGACACGGCCGCCGACGACGTGGCGCTGTTCGCCCCGACCTCGGGCAGCACCGGGGTACCGAAGATCACCACGCACTTCCACCGCGACCTCCTGTCGATCGACAACACCTTCGGCCGGCACACCCTGCGGCTGGAACCCGGCGACCTGGTGGCGTGCACGGCGCCGTTCGCGTTCACCTTCGGCCTCGGCATCCTGGTGGTCTGCGCGCTGCGCGCCGGTGCGTGCGCCCTGCTGACCGAGGCGGTCGCGCCGCCGGCGCTCGCCGACCTGATCGCCGAGCACGGGGTGAGCGTCCTGGCGACCGCGCCGACGGCGTACCGGCAGATCGTCAAGGCCGGGAAGGCGGAGCGGCTGCGCGGGCTGCGGTCGGCGGTGAGCGCCGGGGAGCACCTGCCGGCCGGGCTGTGGGAGCAGTTGCGGGCCGAGGCCGGGATCGAGGTGATCGACGGCATCGGGGCCACCGAGATGATCCACATCTTCATCTCCGCCGCGGGCGCGGACATCCGCCCGGGGGCGACGGGGCGCGCCGTGCCGGGCTTCCGGGCGACCGTCCTGGACGCCGACGGCCGGGAGGCGGCCCCGGGCGTCGAGGGCCGGCTGGCGGTGATCGGCCCGGTGGGCTGCCGCTACCTGGACGACGTGCGCCAGGAGAACTACGTGGTCGACGGCTGGAACGTCACGGGCGACACCTACGTCCGCGACGAGGACGGCTACTTCCACTACCGGGCCCGCACCGACAACATGATCGTCTCCTCCGGCTACAACATCTCCGGGACGGAGGTGGAGGCCGCGATCGACACCCATCCGGACGTGGTGGAGTGCGCGGTGGTGGCCCGGCCGGACGCCGAACGAGGGTCGGTGGTCTGCGCGTTCGTCGTGCTGCGGGAGGGCGTGGCGGGCTGCGACGCCACAGCCGCAAGCATCCAGGAGCACGCCAAGGCGCAGCTGGCGCCGTACAAGTACCCGCGGGTGGTGCGGTTCAGCGAGGCACTGCCGCGCAACGCCAGCGGGAAGCTGCAGCACTACGTGCTGCGCCGGCTGGTCGCGAAGGAGGGCCGGGCATGAGGATCGCGGTCGTGGGCGGCGGCCCCGGCGGACTGTACGCGGCGGCGCTGCTCAAGCAGTTGGACCCCGGGCACGAGATCACGGTCTGGGAGCGCAACGCGCCCGACGACACCTTCGGCTTCGGGGTGGTGTTCTCCGACCAGACGCTCGGGGGCATCGAGAACGCCGACACGGTCGTCCACCGGGCGATGGAGAGCCGGTTCGCGCGGTGGACCGACATCGACATCGCGTTCGGGGGGCACGCGTTCACGGTCGGCGGGCAGGGCTTCGCGGCGATGTCGCGCAAGGAGCTGCTGGCCGTGCTGCAGGCGCGGGCCACCGAGCTGGGCGTCGTGGTGCACTACCGGACGCCGGCGCCGGACGTGGACGGGCTGCGGCAGACGCACGACCTGGTGATCGCCGCGGACGGGCTCAACTCGGCGGTGCGCACCAAGTACGCGGACGCGTTCGGCCCCGCGCTGGACTGCCGGCCCAACCGGTACATGTGGCTGGGCACCGACCTGGTCTTCGAGGCGTTCCAGTTCTTCGTCAAACAGACGGAGTTCGGGACGATGCAGGTCCACGGCTACCCGTACTCGGCGGAGGCGTCGACCTTCATCGTGGAGATGGCGGAGGACGTCTGGCGGCGCGCGGGCTTCGACGCATCGGAGGGGACGCAGTTCGCCCCCGGGGTGTCGGACGAGCGGGCGGTGGCCCGGATCCGGGAGCTGTTCGCGCCGGAACTGGCCGGGCACGCGCTGCTGACCAACAACTCGCACTGGCTGAGCTTCACCACCGTCCGCAACGAGCGCTGGCACCACCAGAACGTGGTCCTGCTCGGCGACGCCGCGCACACCGCGCACTTCTCGATCGGCTCGGGCACCAAGCTGGCGATGGAGGACGCCCTGGCACTGGCCGCCTGCCTGCATGAACACCCCACGGTGACGGAGGCGTTGACGGCGTACGAGAGCGAGCGCCGCCCGGTGGTGGAGTCCACGCAGCGCGCCGCCCAGGCCTCGCTGGAGTGGTTCGAGAACATCGGCATGTACGCCGGGCAGGATCCCGCGCAGTTCTGCTTCAACCTGCTCACCCGCTCGCGCCGGATCACCTTCGACAACCTGAAGGAGCGCGACGCCGGGTTCGCCCGGCTGGTCGAGTCCGGCTTCGCCCGGGCGCAGGGCTCGGACGAGGACGCGCCGGCGATGTTCCAGCCGCTGGTGGTCGGCGGTCTGCCGCTGAAGAACCGGATCGTGGTCTCGCCGATGGACATGTACTCCGCCGTCGACGGGGTGCCGGACGAGTTCCACCTCGTCCACCTCGGTTCCAAGGCGCTCGGCGGGGCCGGCCTGGTCATGACGGAGATGGTCTGCGTCTCCCCCGACGCCCGGATCACGCCCGGCTGCACCGGCCTGTGGAACGACGTCCAGCAGGAGGCCTGGGCCCGGGTCGCCGGCTTCGTCCACGGCCGGACGACCGCGCGGGTCGGCCTGCAACTCGGCCACGCGGGCCGCAAGGGCTCGACGAAGCTCATGTGGGAGGGCATGGACCGGCCGCTCGACACGGGCAACTGGGAGGTCCTCGGCCCGTCCGCACTGCCGTACGGGGCGGGCTGCCACGTGCCCCGCGAGATGACCCGGGCGGACATGGACGCGGTCGTCGCGGACTTCGCGGCAGCCGCCCGGCGGGCGGGCGAGGCGGGCTTCGACCTGCTGGAGGTGCACGCCGCCCACGGCTACCTGCTCTCCTCCTTCCTCTCCCCGATCGCCAATCACCGCACCGACGAGTACGGCGGCGACCTCGCCGCACGGCTGCGCTTCCCGCTGGAGGTCTTCGACGCCGTCCGCGCGGCCTTCCCCGCCGAACGCCCGGTGACGGTGCGGATCTCCGCGACCGACTGGGCCCCGGACGGCAACACCGAGCACGACGCGGTCGGGATCGCCCGCGCCTTCGTCCGGCACGGCGCGGCGGCCATCGACGTCTCCTCCGGCCAGGTCACCCAGGACGAGAAGCCCGCGTTCGGACGCTCCTACCAGACCCCGTTCGCCGACCGGATCCGGCACGAGGTCGCCGCGCCCGCGGGCGTCGCGGTGATCGCGGTGGGTGCGATCTCCTCCGTCGACGACGTCAACTCCATCCTGCTGGCCGGCCGCGCCGACCTGTGCGCGCTGGGCCGCACCCACCTGCACAACCCGCAGTGGACCCTGCAGGCGGCGGCCCAGCAGGAGTACCGCGGCCCCGGCGCGCAGTGGCCGCAGCAGTTCGCGGCGGGCCGCCGCCGGCCGCCCACCTCGCGCACCGATGCGGTACGGCCCCGGCTGGCGCTGCTGCGGGACACCCCGCCGGACGAGACCCACCTGCGCTGGACGCCGGGCCGCACGAGCGGGTGAGCACCCGCGGTGCGCCGGGCCGGAGCGGGGCGGTCGGAGCCGGCCCGGTGCGGTCAGAGCCGGTACCGGCGGTGCAGCGCCACGGCGTCGGCGGTGCGGCCGAGCTTCCAGTAGGCGGCCGCCAGGTTGGCGCGGGCCGCGCGCGTGTTCGGGTGGTCGTCCCCGTATCGGCGGGCGAGGGCGACCGTCACGGACTCGCCGAGTACGGCGGCGGTCAGGTGGTACTCGGCGTCGTGGTGGGCGGCGGCCAGGTTGGCCCGGGCGACCAGGGTGTCCGGGTGGCCCTCGCCGAGCAGTCTGGTCAGGTCCTCGACGACCCGTCGGCCGAGGTCGATGGCGGCCGCCGGCCGCCCCGACTGCCGGTGGAGGGAGGCGAGATTGCTCCGGGTGATCACGGTGTCGGGATGGCCGGGTCCGAGGACCCGCTCGCGGGCGGCCAGCACCGTCCCGAGGAGATCGATCGCCTCCGGCAGCCGGTCGAGGTGCGAGTAGGACATCGCGAGGTTGGCCCGGACGGTCAGGGTGTCGGGGTGGTCGTGGCCGCGCTCCGCCTCGGAGACCGCCAGGTTCTCCTCCTCCATGGCGGCGGCCGCCTCGACCTGGCCGGCATGGCCCAGCGCGGTGGCGAGGTTGGTGCGGGCGGCGAGCGTCCGCGGGTCGGTCGGGCCGAACAGGCGCGCCTGCTCCTGGAGCACCCAGGCTCCGAGCTGCACGGCCCGGTCGGTGCTCCCCGCCAGGCGGTAGTAGACGGCGAGGTTGTTGCCGACCCCCAGCGTCACGGGGTCGGTGGCACCCAGCACCCGCCGGCAGTCCGTGTGGAGCGCTTCGAGCAGCAGGACGGCCTCCGCCAGTCGGCCCACCCGGGCGTAGGAGGAGGCCAGGTTGCGGCGGGCCGTCAGCACGTAGGGGTGCAGCGGGCCGAGCCGGTCACCCGCCTCGCGCAATCCCTGCTCGTCCAGGGCCACCGCCTCGTCGTAGCGTCCGGCGTCGCGGTAGGAGGCGGCGAGGTTGCCGCGGGCCACCACCACCTGGGGCCCCTCCCCGTGCAGCCGCAGCTGGTCCGCCACCAGCTGCTCCTCGATGGCGATGGCCTCGTCGGCGCGGCCCGCGAGCCAGTGGGCGGAGGCCAGGTTGGCCCGGGCGACGAGGGTGTCCGGGTGCTCCGGGCCGAGGCGCTGCTCGGTCCGGTCCGCCATCCGCTGCCAGTACGCGGTCGCGGCCTCGCCCTTGTGGGCGTCGAGGAAGCTCAGCCCGGCCCTGACCAGCACCGGGTGGCCCTCGTCCGACCAGAGCTGCTCGTCGGTGTGGCGGGCGAGGGCATCGGTGTTGGCGCGCAGCACGGCGGCCAGGGCGGGGCGGGTCTCGTCGGGGTCCGGCCAGACGTCCAGCAGCGCATCGGCGACCGCGACGGCCCGGACCGCGGCGCCCTCCGCCGGGGCGGTCTCGCGCGCGGCGCGGGCGGTCAGGGCGTGCACCCGCACGGTCCGCCCGCCGGTGGGGGCCGTCCCGGCGACGGACGGCTCGACGGCGGACGGCTCGACGGTGAGCAGCGCGTACCGGTGCAGGACCCGCAGCGCGGCGCGGGCCTCGTCCTCCGTCACCGGCGCGCCGGGCGGGTCGGCCGCGCCCGCACGGACGGCGGTCAGGTGGGCGAGGGCGGACTCGGTGGTCCAGAGGCTGTCCGGATGGCCGACCGGGTCGAGCAGGGCGGTCAGCCCGAGCAACGGGGCCGCCAACCCGGCCGGATCGGTGGCCTGCGCGGCGTCGAGCGACAGCAGCAGGGTGGCCGTGATCGCCCGACCGTACCCCTCGGTGTCGGCCTCCGGCGGCAGCAGCCGGTCCAGGGTGGTCGCCCGGTCCTGGAACCGCTCCAGGTAGACGGCGCAGGACCGGTCCTCGTTGATCATGTAGGCGGCGGCGTGGGCCAGCGCGAGGGGCAGGTGGCCCAGGGCCTCGGCGAGGTCGGCGGCCCGGTCGTCCAGCAGATGGGCGCAGTCGTCCCGGCCGAGGCGCTCGGCGAGGTAGGCACGGGACTCGGCGGGGCTGAAGACGTCGACGACCACGCGGCGGCGCCCGCTGCCGGTGAGCCGGGCGTCCTGCCGCCGGGTGGTGGCCAGCACCCAGCCCGCCCCGGTGTGGCAGGCCGGCCACCAGGCGTCCACGTCGGCCGGGTCGGCGATGTCGTCCAGGACCACCAGCCAGCGGCGCCCGGTGGTGGCCAGCCAGCGCAGGAACGCGCGCGCGTCCTGCTCGGCGTCCAGGCCCGCCGCATCCGGCACCCGGGCCCGCAGCGCCGCACGGGCGTACGTGCCGACGATGCGCTGCTCCTCCCCGGCCGGGACCCAGACGACGAGGTCCACCTCCCTGCGGTGGACGGCCTCGGCGGCGTAGGCCGCGGCGAGCTGGGTCTTGCCGACCCCTCCGGCGCCCGAGAACAGCTGGGTGAGCACCACCGGCCCGCCGGCGGCGCGGGCGGCGTCGATCCGGGCGCGCAGCTCGGTCCGGGGCTGGAAGCCGGAGGCGGTCGCGGGGATGGCGTCGACCACCAGAACGGCGGGCTCGGGTTCCGGGGGTACGGGGTGTACGGAGGGCGCCGGGGGTGCCGGGGGTGCGGGCGAGTGGACGTGCTGGGTGATGGTGATGTCCCCGCCGGCGGCGATGCTGTGCCCGGACGCCCTGACGTCGAGGTGCGCGGCAGCAGTCCCGGGGCCGTCGGGGGTCGGCTCGGGCCCGTCGGAAGTGGGTTCCGGGCGGGGCTTGCGGCCGGGGAACGGGTTCATCCGCAGCTCCCCGAGGTGGCGCGGTGACCGGCGCAGGCGGCCCTTCCGCGCGCGACGGCGGGCGCCGCACCCGGTCCCGTCCGGAGCCGGATCCGAAGCCGGATCCGGAGCCGGTCCCGTCCGGTGGTCTCCGCCATGACGCACTCCTCCCCTCGGGCAGCACGGACCTGACTGATCGTCAATCCATCTGGCGCGGCTCGAATGTAGCGCCCGCTCGCGGGCAGGCGGGGCGAAACGGTGAAGTCCGCCCACCGGCCGCTGCGGCGCCCCGCCCCGCCGTCCGCCCAGCTGTCCTCCCGGCCCTCCGGCCGGGCCTCGGCACCGGCCGGAGGCGCCGACCCCGGCCCCGGCGGGCCGTTCGCAGTAGGATCATGTTCTCGTGACCATGAGCGACGCCGAAGACGGCCACCCCACCCAGGCGGTGCCGCCGCGATCCCTGATCGTGACGGTGTACGGCCTCTACGCCCGCGAGGTCGGGGGCTGGATCGGTGTGAGCACCCTGATCCGGCTGCTCGCCGAACTCGGCGTCGACGCCCCGTCCGTCCGCTCCTCGATCTCCCGCCTCAAGCGCCGCGAGATGCTCGTACCGGAGCGGCGGGACGGCCGGGCGGGGTACGCGCTCTCGCCCTACGCCCGCTCGGTCCTGGAGACCGGTGACCGGCGGATCTTCGAACGGCACGCGGCGGACCGGGGCGGCTGGGTGATCGCCGTCTTCTCCGTCCCGGAGAGCGAGCGACAGCACCGCTACCAGCTCCGCTCGCGGCTCACCTGGCTGGGCTTCGGCACCGTCTCCTCGGGCGTCTGGATAGCCCCCGCCCACGCCCTCGACGACACCCGCGAGCACCTGCTCCGGCACGGCCTGGACCAGTACGTCGACCTGTTCCGCGGCGACTACGTGGCCTTCGGCGACCCCGCCGAACAGGTCGGCCGCTGGTGGGACCTCGCGGCGCTGCAGAAGCTGTACACGGAGTTCGTCGCCGAGTTCGCGCCGATGGCCGAGCGGTGGCGCGACCCGGCGGCGCGCGGGGACGAGAAGGGGGACGGGGACGGGGACGGGGCGGCGTTCGGGGACCGGGAGGCCTTCGTCGCCTACGTCCAGGTGCTGACGGCCTGGCGGCGCTTCCCCTACCTTGACCCGGGCCTGCCCGAGGCGCTCCTCCCCTCGCCGTGGCCCGGCACCGCCGCGGCGGACCTCTTCTTCGCCCTCCGGCACGCCCTGGAGGAGCCGGCCCACCGCTTCGCCCGGAAGCTGCTGGCCGACCCGGCCTAGGCTCCCGGTGAAGTGTGGACCGTCCGGCCGCCGACCACGGTGCGCACGGGCTGCAGCTCGCGCAGCACGTCCAGCGGGCAGCTCAGCGGATCGACCGGCCAGACGGTCAGATCGGCGAACGCCCCCGGCCGCAGGCTGCCGCGGTCGGCACTCTCCCCCAGCAGCCGGGCGGCGTCGACGGTGTGCAGGGCGACCGCCTCGTCCCGGCCGATCGCGTGCTCGGGGCCGACCACCCCGGCCACCGTCCCGCGGGTCGTCATCCCCCACACCGACAGCATCGCGCCGTACGGGCCGACCGGGAAGTCCGAACCCGCCGCGAGCAGCGCGCCCTCGTCCAGCCAGGCGCGCAGCGGGAACAGCCCGCCGGTGCGCTCCTCGCCCCAGGCCCGCTGCTGGGTCCGGGCGCCGTCGTGCAGCAGCGGGTGCTGCACGGTGACGGGGATGCCGAGCGCGATCGCCCGGGCCCGCTGGTCGGCGCGGGCCAGCCCGCCGTGCTCGATCACCAGCGTGCCGGGCGGCAGTCCGGGCCGGTCCTTGAGCACGGTCTCGAAGACGTCCAGCAGGGTGCGCAGCCCGCGGTCGCCCCAGGCGTGCACGCCGACCTTCCAGCCCCGCCCGACCACCCGGTCGACGGCCTCGGCGAGGGCGTCCGGTTCCCAGAGCAGGCTGCCGTGGTAGCAGGGCTGCCCCTGGTAGGGCTCCTCCAGGGCGCCGGCCTCGAAGCCGCCGTCGATGCCGAACTTGACGCCCCACACCCGCAGCAGGTCGTCGTCCCGGCCGGCGTCCCGCCAGGCGTCCATCCGGTCCAGCAGCGCGTCGACCTGGGCGGGCGTACGGGCGGCGAAGCCGGAGACCAGCGCCCGGACCCGGACCGCGAGCGCCCCCGCCGACCGGGCCGCGAGCAGCACCTCCAGGTCCTCCACCGGGACCAGGCAGTCGCGGACGGTACCGATGCCGGTGGCGGCGTACCCGGCGGAGGCGGCGCGCAGGCCCTCGATCCGCTCCTCCGGGGTGGGCCGCGGCACGACCGGTTCGACCAGCTCGATCGCCTTGTTGATCAGCCGCCCGGTCAGCCGGCCCTGCGCGTCGCGTTCGATCACCCCGCCGGCCGGTGCACCGGTGGCGTCCGTGATGCCCGCCAGGCGCAGCGCGGCCGAGTTGAGCACCATGTTGTACGCGCCGCGGCGCACCAGCACCGGGTGGTCGGCGGTGGCCCGGTCGAGCTCCTCGGTGGTGGGCATCCGCTGCTCGGCGAGGTTGATCTCCTGCCAGTTGACGGTGGTGTGGATCCACTGCCCTGGCGGGGTGCGCTCGGCGCGCTCGCGGACCAGCCCGAGGAACCCGGCGATGTCCCGCGCCCGGTGGACGGGGACGCCGTGGACGCTGTGCCCGGCGAGGATCAGGTGGGTGTGGGTGTCGTCGAAGGCGGGCAGCACGGTCGAGCCGTCCGCGTCCACCACCTCCGTGGCGGGCCCGATCAGTCCGTCCAGCCCGTCGGCCCGGTCCGCCACCGCGGCGATCCGCCCGCCGGCGACGGCGATCGCGCGCTGCGGCGACTCCCCGGGGACGAGCGTGTGCACGGTGGCCCCGCGGACGAGGAGGTCGGCGGCTGCCCGGTCACGGGCCTGCTGGTCGTTCGGCATCCTCCCAATCTCCCGGCCCCGCCGGGGCTGCGCAAGGGATCCCGCAGCCCGCGTCGGTCCCGGGGCGGTTCCTGCTCAGGACGCCGGAGTCCGTCGGCCACGGGCAGGGTATGGCGTACGGCCGGGCGACGGGCTCGGTCGGGGACACGGTGGCTCCTTGCACGGCGGGCCGACGCGGCGTCACCTGCCGCGCGGCCCGTCGTCGATCGGTGGCGCCATGCTGGACTCGGCGGACGGCGCCCGGCGGGCCCTACCTCTCCGCTCCCGGCGCCGGGGTGGGCAGCGGGCGGCAGAGCAGGGCGTCCGGGACCCCGTAGTGCAGCCACTTCCAGGTGTACGCGACGCCCGCGAGGTACTCGCCGTCGGCGCACTGGCCCTTGCAGTGGCCGGGCGACCAGTCGCCGGCGAGCGAGCCGCCGGAGGTGGGCCGGTTGTCGCCGTGGTCGAACCAGGCGACCCGTCCGCCGGTCGGCAGGGGTCCGGCGGCGGGGGCGCACAGCAGCGACGCCATGGCGTCGGAGCGGACGCTGTGGCCGACGGCGAAGCTGCCGTCCGGGCACTGCAGCTTGTTGTACCCGGAGGCCCAGTCCCCGCCGGTGACGTGGCGTTCGTCGGTGACCTTCAGGTACCCGGCGCCGCTCGCCGCCGGACCGCCCGCGTCGGTGCACAGGCCGCGGCTGCTGCCCCGGGCGAGGCCGACCAGCCGTTGGCCGTCCGGGCAGCTGCCCTTGCGGCGGCCGGGGTCCCAGTCGCCGAGGGCGCGCATCCGGGCGGAGGCGTCGTGGTCGGTGTGGTCGAGGTCGAGCATGTTCCAGCGTTCGACGCGCGGGGCCGGTCCGGTGCGGCCGGGAGCGTTCACCAGCCGGCTCCAGTCGGCGGCCCGCCAGTCGCCCGGGTCGTCGACGCCCAGCCGCCGGCCGGCCGGGTCGTACGAGAGGAGTGCCCAACTGTCCTGCGGTGCACCGTCGGTGCCGAGCCAGCCGACCAGCGGCCAGACGGCGAAGTCGGTGTCGCGGGCCACCAGGATGTCGGTGAAGTTGCGCAGCCAGGCCCGTTCCTTCGGGTTGTCGGTGCCGCGGCCCCCTGCGCCGAACTCGCTGATCCAGACGGGCGCGGTGAAGTGCTGGCCGGTGCCGGTGACGAACAGTGCCTCGTCGTCGACGACCTGGGCGAGCCGCTCGGGGGTGAAGTCCTGGTAGCGCGGGTCGTCGGTGGCGCCGGGGCCGCTGCCGGCGCCCGTGTTGGCGGGGCCGGTGTAGGCGTAGAAGTGGGCGGAGTAGACGAGTTTGTCGGAGCGGATCAGGGTGTGCGAGAGGCTGCGGACCGGGGTGAGGTTCGGCCGGCCCCGCTGGAAGGGGGCGGCGGGGATGCCGAACCAGTTGATGCCCTCCATGACGATCAGCAGGTCGGGGTTGGCCCGCAGGATGCGGTTGCCGGCCGACTCGAAGGCGGCGTACGCGTCGTGGGCGTCGCCCAGGCCCCAGTTGGGGTCGTCCAGGAGGTCGCGGCGGATCTCGTTGCGCAGGTCGACGCCGACCACCCGCGGGTCTGTGCGGTAGCGGTCCACCAGGAACAGCCAGTCGTCCTCCCACTGCCGGGCCGACTGGCCGCTGTTCCAGCGCTCGTTGCCGTCCAGGCCGCAGCAGAACCGGTAGGTGGTGGTGTGGTTGTTGAGGATCACCGCGAAGCCGTCCGCGGTGAGCGCGGCCACCACCGCGTCGAACACCTGCAGCGGGGTCTTGCCCTTGAGCTGCGGGTTCGCGGTGACCGCGGCGTCCGGGACGGCGGTGGTGTCGTGGATCATCGCGTTGGCGAACGGCAGCCGGATGCTGTTGAGGCCGAGGCGCCGGAAGTCGGCCAGGATCCGGTCGATCGGGGCGCGGTCGAGGCCGAGCGGGATGTTGTGGGAGACCTGGCGGGCCTGGTTGTTCGCCGGGTCGTTCGGGTCGCCCTTGCCCTCCCAGGTGCCCTGCGCGCCGGCCCAGTTGCCGGATTTCAGCTTGAAGCGGTTCCCGTCGGCGTCCACGACGTAGCGGCCCCGGGTGCTCAGCGGCGCCTTCCAGGGGGCCACCGCGGCGGCGGAGGTGACGGGGGTGGCCGGCGTCGCGGTGGCAGGGGTGGCGGGCGGTCCGACGTCGGCCAGGGCGGGCGTGCCGGTGCCCGCGAGCGCGGCGGCGCAGGCCGCCAGGCAGGCCACGGTGGACAGGAGGCGGGTACGTCGGGGCTGCATGCTCACTCCTGGCGTGGTGGGGGTCCGGGCGGCACGGGCACTGCTGACGGCTTGTCGCACAGTGACATGCCCGGCGGACGAGGGGTTCATGCCCACGCCAACTCCCGTGCCGGGTAAGCCCCGCACGCCGCCCCGGCCGTCCGGGGCGGCGCGCGGACGGCACGCGGACGGCGACGTGCGGAGGGCGGCGCGCGGGCGGCCTGCGGGGCGCCCGCGTCAGACCCGTCCGAAGGCCTCCCGGTGTTCGCGCAGGAAGGACTCCAGGGTGCGCGGGGCGCGCCCGGTCAGCCGGACCGCCGTGTCGTCGGGCCGCTCGGGGCGCAGGACGGCCAGCCGCTGGATCTCCACCACGTGGGCGGCCAGCCAGTCCGGCATCCCGGCCCGCGCGACCAGGTGGGCGTGCAGCTCCTCCGGCGCGAGGTCGACGTACCGCACCGGCCGGCCCAGCAGCGCACCCAGCAGTTCCGCCACCTCCGAGTGGCTGTACGCGCGTCCACCGGTCAGCTCGTACGTGCCGCCGGCCTGCTCGGGCCGGGTGAGCACGGAGGCGGCGACGTCGCCGATGTCCCGGCAGTCGACGTAGTTGCAGGGTGCGGCGCCCATCGCACCGTGGATCAGCCCGGCCGCGGCGATGCCGGGCGCGAGGAGCAGCAGCTTCTGCATGAACGCGTACGGGCGCAGCACGGTCGCGGTGACGCCCGAGGCGCGCAGGTGCTGTTCGATGCGGTGGTGGCCGCGGGAGACGGCGACGGGCGAGTCCGGTTCGGCGGCCGGGGCGGAGATCTTGACGATGTGCTCGACGCCGCTCGCCACGGCCAGGTCGACGGCGCGCAGCTCGTGGTCGACCTGCTGCGGGCCGTTGGCCATGGTGAGGAACAGCTGCCGGGCGCCGCGGAAGGCCGCCCGCAGCGAGTCCGGGTCGCCGGCGTCGGCGGGCAGCACCTCGACCAGGCTGCGGGTGTGCCCGTCGAGCCGGGCCGCGAGGCGGCCGGAGTCACGGCTGAGCGCCCGGGTGTGGACGCCGAGGCGGGCGAGGCTCTGCAGGGTGGCACCGCCGGTGGCGCCACCGGCGCCCATGACGACGATCATTCGTTCTGCCTTTCGGGTGGGTCGGATCGAATCGGGTCGGGGTTCTTGACGGGACGTCAGCGCAGGGAGTGGCGGCGCGGACGGGTGCCGCGCCAGCGCCAGGTGACGAGGGTCGCGGCGATGGCGGCGGACATCGGCAGGTCGATGCGCAGCCGGGCGGGCCACGGACTGTCGGCCAGGGCCGGTACCCGGGGCAGCCAGTGCGCCCCGGACCAGCCGACCAGCAGGGCGAACGCGGCGGCGGCGATCCCGAAGCCGAGCGCCAGCACGAGGCGCGGCGGCCGCAGCGTCCAGGAGCACTCCGGACGGCGGCGCAGTCGGGCACCGACGAGGGTGGCGACCACCGCGGACGTACCGGCGATGGTGGTGACGGCCGCGATCATCAGCTCGGACTGGCCGGTGACGGCGCCGCCGATGCCGGCCATCAGGGCGGGCATGGCGTAGGCGGCCAGGACTTCGCGCCAGAGGGCGAACGGCGGGGGCTGGGCGGCCGGATCGGTGGTGCCGGACATCGGATGACCTCCAGATGATTAGGAAGCTAATTATCAGTGCTTAGGTGGCTAACTATTTGCCCGGAGAACGGCGCGGCACGGGCCGCGCGGCGCTCGCTTCGGGAAGCGTTTCAGGGAAGGAGTTCGGAGAGCGTTTCGGGAAACGGTTCAGGAGCGGTCCAGGCGGTACGGATCAGTCGTCGGTCAGGGCCGACATGCCCTCGACCAGCCGCGCCAGCAGGTCGAGGAACACCGTGCGCTCCTCCACCGACAGGCCGGCGACCATGGCCTCCATGCGCGCGAAGTGCTCGGGTGCCAACTCGCGCAGCCGTCCGGCACCGCGCGCGGTGAGGATCACCACGTTGCCGCGCCCGTCGTCGACGGACGGCCGCCGGGCGACCAGCCCCTCGCGCTCGAGGCCGTCGACCAGCCCGGTCACGGTCGCCCGCGAGACGCCGAGGCTCGCCGCCAACTGGGACGGCGACTTCTCGCCGCCGTGGTCCTCCAGGTCGGCGAGCAGCCGGTAGCGCCCGGTCGACAGCCCGAACCGCGCGAAGTGCGCCTCCCCGGCCTGCCCCAGCCGCGCACCCGCCGCCATCAGCCGCGCCGCGACCAGGACGGCCTGCGGATCGGCCGCCAGCCCGTACCGGTGGAGCTGCCGCCGGGCCTGGTCGAGCGTGGGCGCGCCGGGCTCGGCGTCGCGCTGGGGGTGGTGCCGGTTCATGTAAGTAATATGGCGGCTAACCACCAGCCTCGTCAAGCCGCCTCCCCCCGCCACCCTCCGGGCCGATGAGGAGGAGGAGTCGCCATCCCGGTACGCCGACACCGGCCGGGCGGGATCGATCATGTTCGATCGGGATCGGAACTCCCGGCGCCATGATCGGCGTCCGTACCGACGGGCCCCGCGTCCAGTCGGGTGACCTGTGGCATAACCGCATCGGCCCTGGGCACGCCAGCACTATTGACGACCGATCACCTCGAAAGGGGAACCCCCGTGGGCAGCCAGGACCAGCACCGGGACCGCACGCACGAAGCCACCGGACACGGCGTACCGGCGGGCGGTACCGCCGCGGGCGACGGCTCCGCCACAGCCTCCAAGGCGGCCGACGCCGCCCGCGAGGAGGGCGAGGCCTGAGCCCGGTGGAGCGGCAGGCCCGGCTCCGGTCCGCGTGACCGTGCTCCGGCCTGCCGCCGGACCTGCCCGGCCCGCCCGGCCTTGCGTGGGAGGACAGGGGCGGACGGACGGCTCACCGGATCGGCCCCGCCCGGTCACGGCTGTGGTCGCGGGCCGGAGACCGCCCGCCTAGCGTGTGTGGCGGCGAGGGGGGTCCCTTGGAACGAAACGGCACGTGATCATGGTTGAGAAGCCCGCAGTCGTCCTGGTGCACGGGTTCTGGGGCGGAGCCGCCCACTGGTCGAAGGTCATCGTCGAACTCCGCCGCCGCGGCTTCGGCGACCTGCACGCGGTCGAGAATCCGCTCACCGCACTGGCCGACGACGCGGAACGCACCCGCACGATGGTCCGCCAGGTCAACGGCCCGGTCCTGCTCGTCGGCCACTCCTACGGCGGCGCCGTGATCACCGAGGCCGGGGACCTGCCGAACGTCGCCGGCCTGGTCTACATCGCCGCGTTCGCCCCGGACGCCGGCGAGAGCCCCGGACAGCTCAGCCAGGAGATGCCGCCCGCGGCCTTCGCGAACATCGCCCCGGACTCCGACGGCTACCTGTGGGTCAGGCAGGACAAGTTCCACGAGAGCTTCTGCCAGGACGTCCCGGCCGACGAGGCCCTGGTCATGGCCGTCACCCAGAAGGCCCCGCTGGGGTCGACCTTCGGCGACACCGTCACCGCACCCGCCTGGCGCGCCAAGCCGACCTGGTACCAGGTCTCCACCCAGGACCGCATGATCCACCCCGACAACGAACGCCGCATGGCCCAGCGCATGACCCCGCGGAAGACCATCGAGCTGGACGCCGGGCACGCCTCCCTGGCCTCCCAGCCGGGCGCCGTCACCGACCTCATCGAAGCCGCCGCGGCCGACCTCGCCGGATAGCCGGGGCCGTACCGCCGACACGTCAGCGCGGCTGCGGGTAGCCGATCTCGGCGAGGTCGTCGGCGAGGTCCGCCAGGGTGACGTCCTCGTTCAGCGACGACACCAGGTCCTCGTCCAGCGGCTCCAGGGCGTACACCCGGCGCACGGCGTCGATGTCCACGGACACCTCGTAGTAGTCCTCGGCGAAGCGCCGGTACGCCTCCGGGGTCGGGTCGACCAGGAGCGCGAACAGGTTCGTCGCACCGTCGGGGTCGCCCTCCCCGGCGGGGAACTCGATCACGCCGTGCCGCCAGCCGTCGTCCGCCGCCTCCCGCCACAGGCAGGCGGTCACCACGGGAACCTCGTCCTCGTCGGTGAACGCCGGCTCCGTGACGTATGCCCGGAACACCTCCGGCACGTCGTCCACCACCCCCGGCCAGGGCTCGCCGTCCGACCCGTACGGGCTCATCGGCGACTCGTGGTCGAACCCGCGCACGTAGGCCCCGGCGGCCGAGAACACGATGGAGTACTCGTCCCCCGAGCCGTTGCGCATCGAGGCCGTCTCCTCGCCCTCGGCCCAGGCGGAGTCGAAGGAGTAGTACCGGTCGGTCCAGTCCGGACTGAGGATCGCATCGAGCACGGCCAGCGACCGGCACAGGTCGCGCAGGGACGGCCCAACGCGGGCGGCCGGTCAGCCGCAGGAGCGCCCAGCGGACCGAGAAGTTGAGGAGCAGCACGAGGCCGTACGCCGCATAGACCGCGAGGCCGACGGGGTCGAAGGGGCCGGCAGGCCCGACCCCGGCCTCGCGGAACGCCCGGCCGACGGCCCGGAACCGCCCGAGCCAGACCACGCCCATCCGCACCGGCTCGGCGTCCGGCCCGGTGACCTCGACGTAGCGGCAGTCCTCCCGGTCCCCCCGCTTCCCCTGGGCCCAGCGCGTGCGCTCCGCCGCCATGGCGTCGGCCCGCCGCGTCGCCTCGGCCTGCGCGGCCAGCTCCGCCTGCCGCTGCTCGAACCGGGCGAGCCACTCCTGCTCCCGACGGCGCTGCTCCTGTGCCGTCGGCCCCGCCTTGGAAGTGATCATCCGCTCATCGTAGGGGTATCAGGAGCGCTCGCCGAGGGCGCCGGCGCCCTCGCGCTCGACGGCGTCCGCGGGGCGGCTGCGGCGATCAGCGACTCCCTGCGGCGGCGGGTGCGCCGGGTGACGGCCCGTTCGCCGGTGGGGCACCGACCCGCCGTCCACGCCGTCCCGGGTCTCCTCATCCGCGGTTGCCGACGGTAGTCTTTCGTGTGCGTATCGCCATCGGCTCCGCACCCGGGGTACTGGGAGGTTGTCATGACCCACCGGAGCAGCAGTACTGACATCCCGTCGCCCGACCGGCCCGACCATCCGTCGCCCGACCGGTCGGCGCGCGCGCCGGGCCGCTACCGGCGGGCGGCCGTGATCGCCGCCGTCGCCCTCGCGCTCGCCGCGCCGCTCGCGGTGCCCGGGACGGCGGCGGCCGACGGCGCCGGGGCGCCTTCGCCGGGGGCGCCGGGGCTGGGGGATCCGATCTTCCCGCTGGACGGCAACGGCGGCTACGACGTGCGCCACTACACCCTGGACTTCGACTGGGCCGCACCCCGGACGGCGTTCCCCGCACGGACCGAGATCGAGGCGGTGGCCACGCAGGCGCTGTCCCGCTTCAACCTGGACTTCGCCGGGAACACGCTCGGCCGGGTCACGGTCGACGGGCGCCCGGCCACGACCGTCCGCGAGGGGGACGAACTCGTCGTCACCCCGCAACGCCCCCTGCGGCGCGGCGCCCCCTTCACCGTCCGGATCGAGTACACGGCCGACCCCACCCAGCTGCGGCACCGCGAGGACGCGATCGAGGACTACGGGTGGATCCCGACCCCGGACGGGACGGTGCTCTACCCGCAGCCCAACGGCGCCAAGATGATCTTCCCGTCGAACGACCACCCCAGCCGCCCCGCCCGGTTCACCTTCCGGATCACCGCCCCGGACGACCTGACCGCCGTCGCCAACGGCACCCTCGCCGGCCGCCGCAGCGCCGGTGACGGCCGCACCCGCTGGACGTACGAGGCGAAGCAGCCGCTGTCGACCCAACTGGTCCAGGTCGCCATCGGCCGCTACACCGTGCTGACCGGCACCGGGCCCGGCGGCCTGCCGCTGCGCGACGTCATCCCCACCGACCTCGTCGACCGCGTCGAGCCGTACCGCCGACTCACCCCCGGCCACATGGCCTGGCTGGAGGAGCGCCTGGGCCGCTACCCGTTCGACACGTACGGGA
Organism: Kitasatospora sp. NPDC054939; assembly: GCF_053610105.1. Classification (NCBI taxonomy): domain Bacteria; kingdom Bacillati; phylum Actinomycetota; class Actinomycetes; order Kitasatosporales; family Streptomycetaceae; genus Kitasatospora; species Kitasatospora sp. NPDC054939. Next base: position 61,083 of record NZ_JBSGXP010000027.1, read on the forward strand.
TCCTCGCCGCGCACACCGACCTCGGCGTCGCACTGGAGACCCAGACCCTGTCGCTGCTCCCGGCCGCCGATCTGCTGGGTAGCCAGGTGGACGCCGAACGCAACCTGGTGCACGAACTCGCCCACCACTGGTTCGGCAACAGCACCGGCCTGCGGAACTGGTCCGACCTCTGGTTGAGCGAGGGCCACGCCCGCTTCTACGAGCGGCTGTACTCCGAGGAGCACGGCGGAGCGAGCTTCGAGCAGGCGATGCGCGCCGCCTACCGGGCCCACGACCTGTGGCGCCGCGACTTCGGCCCGCCCGCCGCGCCGACCGAGCCGATGCTCTTCAAGCGGATGCGCTACGACGGGTCCGCCCTGGTGCTGTACGCGCTGCGCGAGGAGGTCGGGGACGCGGCCTTCCGGGCGGTGGAGCGGGCCTGGGTCGAGCGCCACCGCCACCGGACGGCCTCGACCGCCGACTACATCGAGCTGGCCTCCCGGGTGACCGGCCGGGACCTGCGCGGGTTCCTCACCGCCTGGCTCCACGGCGAGCGCACCCCGCCGATGCCCGGCCACCCGGACTGGACGGTCGACCCCGTCCCCCTCGGGCCCTCCCCCGCCGACGCCTTCCCGGGGGAACGGGCCTGAGCCCGCCGGGGGCCGGGGCCTCCGCACCCGTCGGTCACCCCGGTGGCCGACGGGTGGTCAGGCCCCGGCGGGGCCGGTGGCCGCCCAGTCGGCCCGCAGCCGCTCGGCCTGCACGGCGAGGGCGGCGAGCAGCGCGTCGGCGTTCGCGGACACCGAGGTGTTCAGCACGGCCAGGCCGATCCGGCGGGTCATCGGCCGGCCTTCGACGGGTCGGACGGCGAGGTCCGGGCGGTCCTGGGCGAGGCCCAGCCGCGGCACCAGGGCGACGCCGATGCCGGCGGCCACGAAGCCCTGGATCACGGCGTAGTCGTCGGTGCGCATCGCGGGGACGGGCTGGAAGCCGTGCCGGGCGCAGGCGCGGGCGAGTGCCCGGTCGACCGGGTCCCAGTCGGAGCTGCTCATGATCCAGTCCTCGCCGCGCAGCTCGGCCAGCGGCACCCGCTCGCGCCGGGCCAGCGGGTGGTCGGCGGGGAGGACGAGGAGCAGCGGGTCGTCGAGCAGCGGGTGGACGGTGAACTCCTCACCCAGGTCGTGGCCCGCGCCGGGTCCGGATCGGGGGCCGGTTCCGGATCGCGCGCCGCCTCCGGATCGGGGGACGGCTCGGGTGCCCGCCACCCGGTGCCCGCCGGGCCTGGCCTCGGACCCGGGGCCGGTGCCAGTGCCAGTGCCAGCGCCAGGGTCAAGGCCGGGGTCGGGGCCGGCCGGCTGGTGGAAGACCAGGGCGGCCTGCAGCTCGTGCGTGCGCAGGCCGGCCAGCAGGGTGGGCATCTCCCCCTCGGTGAGCGAGATGCGGACGCCTTGGCGGTGCAGCTCCCGGACGGCGGGCGGCAGGAGGAGCGCACCCGCGGTGGGGAAGGTCCCGATCCGGAGGGTGGCGGCGCCGTCCTCGGCGAGGTCCCGGACTTCGCGTTCGGCGACCAGGATCCGTTCGAGGACGGCCTCGGCGTGCGGCAGCAGCGCCCGGCCCGCGTCGGTCAGCACCGCGCCGCGCGCACCGCGGTGGACCAGCGGGGTGCGCAGGTGGGCCTCCAGGGTGGCGAGGTGGTGGGTGACGGTGGGCTGGCTGAAGTGCAGGGCGCGGGCGGCGGCGGCCAGCGAGCCCTCCCGGGCGATGGCGCGCAGGACCCGCAGGTGGCGCAGTTCGAGCACGCGGTCCCCTTTCGGCGGGTTCCGGGGCCGGCGGGGGCCTGTCGGACAGGCCACCGGCACCCTCGGGTGAGCCATAGACCGATTATGGAGGTCTCCAGAGAATCATGCCGTTCCCCTATGGCTGCACGGGTGCGAGGGTCGTCAGCGTGAACAACCGAAGCATCCTCGACTCCCCTGCTCAGCGCCGTGCCCCGTACGCCGAGGCGGTCTCCGCCGCCGGGCGGGTGGACTGGCTGCGGCTGAACGTGCCCGGCCATGCGGCGGACCCCGACCGGTTCGGCGCGCTCGGCGGACTGCTGGGGTCCCTGCCGCTGGAGCTGGACCTGCCGCCGCTGCTGGAGGGCATCGACCTGGGGCCGGGCAGTCCGCTGGAGCAGGCGCTGGAGCTGGCCGCCGAGGCGTGGGGCGCGCGCCGGACGTGGTTCCTCACCAACGGCGCCTCGCAGGGCAACCGGATCGCCGTCCTGGCCGCGGGAGCGCTCGGCGGCACCCTGGTGGTGCAGCGCAGTGTCCACTCCAGCGTGGTGGACGGGCTGGTGCTGTCGGGCCTGCGGGCCGCGTTCGTCCACCCGTCGGTGGACGGGGCGATGGGCATCGCGCACGGTGTGACGCCGACCGCGCTCGCGGCGGCCCTGGCGGCGCAGCCGGACGCGGCGGCGGCATACGTGGTGACGCCCAGCTACTTCGGTGCGGTGGCGGACGTCCGCGGGCTGGCGGCGGTCGCGCACGCGGCCGGGGTTCCGCTGATCGTGGACGAGGCGTGGGGCTCGCACTTCGGGTTCCACCCGGACCTGCCGGCGAGCGCCCTCGCCCAGGGGGCGGACCTGGTGGTGTCCAGCACGCACAAGCTGGGCGGCAGCCTCACCCAGTCCGCGATGCTGCACCTCGGCGACGGCCCGTTCGGGGCGGTGCTGGAGCCGCTGGTGGAACGGATCTTCCATCTGACCCAGTCGACCAGCGCCAGTGCCCTGCTGCTGGCGTCGCTCGACGTGGCCCGGCAGCAGCTGGTCGGCGGGCGCGAACGGATCGGGCACTCGGTGCGGGCGGCGGAGCGGATGCGGGCGGCGGTCCGGGCCGGCGGGCGGTTCGCGGTGGTGAGCGACGGGTTCGGGCGGTTCCCGGACATCGCCGCGACCGACCCGCTGCGGGTCGCCGTGGACACCCGGGCCGGCGGGATCACCGGGCACGAGGCCCGACGGCTGCTGATGCGCGAGCACCGGCTGTTCGTGGAGGTCGCCACCGACGCGGCGATCGTCGCGGTGGTCGGCGCGGGCGCCGCCCCGGACGTCGAACGGTTCGTCGAGGCCCTGCACGCGCTGCCGGTCCGGACCGATCCCGCGTCGGGCCGGGACCTGCCCACCCTGCCCGAACCCGGCCCGGTGCGGCTCACCCCGCGCGAGGCGTTCCTCGCGCCGAGCCGGCTGGTGCCCGCGGCCGACGCGGTCGGCCGGATCTCCGCCGACACCCTCTCCGCGTACCCGCCGGGCATCCCCAACGTCCTGCCCGGCGAGGAGATCACCGCCGAGCACGTGGACTTCTTCCGGCGCACCGCCAAGGCCCCCACCGGCCACGTCCGCGGCGCCGCCGACCCGGAGGTGGCGTCCCTGCGCGTGGTCGACCTGCCCTGAGCCCCTGCGGGCAGGGCCGGGCTCCACCCGGCCGGGCTGCTCCCGCGGCCGGGGGCGCGGGGCCTGACGTACGGTCCGGCGGGCGGCCGGGGCAGGGTCCGTAGACTGGCTCGATGTCTCTCCGCAGCCTGCACGACCGAGCCGCGCTCGAAGCCCGCTTCCGCCGGGACCCGGCCCTGCACCTGATGGAGCTCGGCGACCTCGACGACCTGCTCTGGCCGCACACCTCGTGGTACACGACCGGGCCGGACGGGCCGGTGGCGCTGCTCTACGCGGTCGGCGACATCCCGACGCTGCTGGCCTTCGGCGGCGCCGAGGAGGCGGCGGCGGTGGAGGAACTCGTGACGGCGATGCTGCCGGTGCTGCCCCGCCGCTTCTTCGGGCACCTCACCGGCGGGGCGGCGACGGTGCTGAAGCAGGCGTACGAGGTCGACTCCCGCGGCACGCTGCTGCGCATGGCGCTGGCCGCTCCCGGGCGCGCCGCCGGATATCCGGCGGGCCCGTGGGAGCCGGCCCCGCTCGACCGCGGCGACCTGCCCGAGCTGCTCGACCTGTTCGCGGCGGCGTATCCGGGCAACTGGTTCGACGACCGGATGCTCGACACCGGCCAGTACGTCGGCGCCCGCCGGGACGGCCGGCTCGTCGCGGTGGCCGGGGTGCACGTCTGGTCACCGGTGCAGCGGGTCGCCGCGCTGGGCAACGTCACGACCCACCCCGACGTACGCGGCCGGGGCGCCGCCGGGGCGTGCGTCGCCGCGCTCTGCCGCCGGCTCGCCGCGACCACGGACCTCGTCGGCCTCAACGTCCGTGCCGACAACGCCACCGCCGTCGACCTCTACCGCCGGCTGGGCTTCACCGAGGTCGCGTCCTTCACCGAGGCCGTCTTCACCGCCCTGCCGGCGGCGGGCGGCACCGGCTGAGGCGGTCGCCCCTGCGGTGCGGGTGCCCGCCGGCGGGTGGTCGGGGCGGCGGGTGGTCCCCGGCAGGTGGTCGGGGCGGGTGGTCCGCGGTCGCCGGGAGCGCCCGCCGAATAATCGGTTGCGCGGGGGAACGGAACGGCTAAAGTGTGCACGTCCTCGCGAATTGCCGTGCGAGGGCCTGGCTTCGAGGAGGTGTGTCGGGATGGTTGCCGCCGTGTCGCGGCGCGCCTTTGTGTGCGCGCCATACGCCTTCCTCGTTCGCCATCTCCCCACCGGCTGACAGCGCGTCGTCCCCGACCGCACCCGGTGGGCCACTCCTCAGGAGCCACCGCAGTGCGTGAGCGCTTTGCCGACAGCGATTCCTTCTCCCGTATCCGCCCCAAGGGCGGCCCCCGGCGTGGTCGCCGGTCCGAGCGGTTCGACGACGTCGAGCCGGAGTACTTCCCCACCGGGGCCGCCGAGTTGCCCGAGGGCTTCGACGACCTCTCCGCCCCCGCGCCCGTCACCGACGGTCCCGCCGAGGGCGACCGCTGGTCCACCTGGGACCAGTCCACCCCCACCGAGAAGGGGCCCGAGCCGCGCCCCGACTGGGTGGTGACCGAGCTCGCGGCCGTGGACACCGAGCTCGGGATCGTGAAGACCGGCAAGGAGGCCGACGTCTTCCTCCTGGAGCGGCGGGTGCCCGGCACCGGGCGCCGCACCCTGATGGCCGCCAAGCGCTACCGGGACGCCCAGCACCGGATGTTCCACCGCGACTCCGGCTACCTGGAGGGCCGTCAGCACAAGGAGTCCCGGATCACCCGGGCGATGGCCAAGCGCACGGCGTTCGGCAAGGAGGCGATCGCCGGGCAGTGGGCGGGGGCCGAGTTCGCGGCGCTGTCCCGGCTCTGGTCGGCCGGGGTGGCCGTCCCGTACCCGGTGCAGATCACGGGCACCGAGATCCTGATGGAGTTCGTCGGCGACGAGGGCGGTACGGCCGCGCCCCGGCTCGCCCAACTGCGAGCCGAGGAGGCCGATGTCGAGGACCTGTGGGAGCAACTGGGCCACAGCCTCTCGGTGCTGGCGGCCGACGGCTACGCGCACGGCGACCTGTCCGCGTACAACATCCTGGTCCACCGGGGCCGGCTGGTGATCATCGACGTGCCGCAGATCGTGGACGTCATCGCCAACCCGCGCGGCCGCTCCTTCCTGGAGCGGGACGTGCGCAACGTCGGCGCCTGGTTCGCCTCCCGGGGTCTGCCCGAGAAGCGGGTCGACGAGCTGGTCGAGTCGCTGGCCGCCGACGCACGCCTGCGGTAGCCCGCGACAGGCGCCCCGCGCCCCGCGAACAGGGCTGTGCCCCGGTCCCCTTCCTGCCGAGGGGGACGGGGGCGGCCGGGGACTCCGTCAGAGGTCCAGGACCGGGCGGGTGGACATGTCCTCGTACAGGTCCTCGCCGTCCGGGCCCCGGAGGAACTCGGCGACGAACGGGTTGCGGTTGGCGGTGGCGAGGGGGAGCCAGCCGAGCAGGGCGCCGTAGCCGCCGCAGACGGACTCGCCGCCGTCGCCGCCGTGAACAGCCGCGGGGTCGCTGGTCACCTCGGAGTCCCGTTCGATCCGGGCCGCGTGCATCCGCGCGCCGAGGTGCTCGACCTCCTCGACGGCGACGACCCGGCCGCCGACCCGTTCGGCGGCCTGCCGGGCGATCCGGCGCGCGGTGGACGGGTCGGCGGTGCGCCACTCGTGGAGGGTGAGGCTGCTGAGGGTCATGCGGCGCAGTCTTCCACCGGGGTCGGACAGGGCGGGCCGGTGGGGTCGGAACGTCAAGTCCCGCGGGCCCGGCGGGCGTCCGGTGCGCGCGGGTCCCGGGCCGGGCCGCGAATGGGCCGTGGCTGGGCCGAACGAGTGCATCCCTCATCCGGTCGGGTCATCCGTTCACCCGTCCGGCCCGTCAAGATTGCGAGCGGGCCGAGTTTGTGTGCAAACGTCTCCACCGGGGCTCCCCACGGGAGCCCGTGCCCGGCCCCGCCCGGCGCGCTGCGCGCCGGTGGGCCGCCGGAGGACCACAGACGACCGGAAGGACAACTGACATGTCGGTGCGTGGGACGCTTCCCAAGCTCGCCGTGATCGCCACCCTCGCCGCCACCGCGGCCCTCGCCACCCCGACCGCCGCGATGGCGTACGGCTGGCACTGGCACCACCAGCCCCTCCCCTCCACCGCCAGCGAGCTGAGCACCGGCAACGCCGCGGTCGGCCTGGTCGGCCCGCGCGTCAACTGGCTGACCGCTGCCGAGGAGACCCACGGCTGATCGAGCCTGAAGGCACGGTTCCGCGGGCCGCCGCACCCACCCCCGCCCCCGCCCAGCCAAGTAGGGGGTCGGGCCCGCAGCGGTCTATTAAAA